>JBMYPE010000056.1:0-8744 GCA_049600015.1 Kangiellaceae bacterium | reverse complement strand
ATCGCGAAATGGGAGCCGCGTTGGAAAACTCGGCTAAAAAGTTTGGCATCAAAAAGTCAAAAATACTCCATAGTTCCCCTAGATGATTCTCTATTGGAGTACCACTTAAAGCAAGACGATGTTCACTTTTTAACTTGGGAACATCCTATGGTTAGCGGTTCGATTGATTTAATTTTGAATGAAAATAAAGGCAATGCAAGTGTGTGCATATTAAAAAACAAAGGGATAAAAGCAGGCACCATCTTAATAGAAAGCCTATTTAAATTAGAAAGCGTCGCACCAAAATATTTGCAAGCTCAAAGATTTTTACCTTATACATGCATACGTTTATTAATGAACAGCAAAGGTGCTAATCTTGCTAACAACGTTACTCATGAACAATTAAGTAGCCAATGCAAAAAACTAGACAAAAACAATGCAAGACTTGTGATTAAGAGTGAAGAAAAAACCATCAAGTCGATACTAAATAAAGCGAAAACTTTTTCACTTAAACTAAGTGAGGGTATCAAACAGAACTCATTGCTTAACATGCAAAAGGAACAAAAGTCTGAAATAGAAAGGTTACAATCTTTGAAAGAAGTCAACCCAAATGTACGCCCCGAAGAGATAACATATTTAGCTAGACAAACAGAACTATTAGAAAAATATTTATACGAAACAGAAGTTCAGTTAGAGTCAGTTAGGGTGATTGTTGCAGTTTAGAATGATAATCAATACCTTTTTATGATTATCATATCTGAACACCAACTACAATTATCTTCGAAAACGCGTCTAAATAACTCTACGACATTTACATTAAAAATATTATAATTGTATCGCCAAATAACGTCACAAGATAAAGGGTATGGAGTGTTCTAATACAATTTCGCTTTCATTTATTTTGCATTGGTAGGCCAAAACCATAACACCATTTTCTACAGCTTGTTCTAACAAAGAACCATATTCGGGATCAATCTCTCGCGCTATTTCGACACTACTAATTCCACTATGTTGAACCACGTAAAGTAAAATAGCTTTATCGCCGCTTTTAACGCATTCCATTAATTCACGAATATGTTTTTGTCCACGCACTGTTTTTGCATCAGGAAAATAGCCCTTTGTTACACCTTTTTCATCACTTTTTAATGTAACACTTTTTACCTCAATAAATGTTTTACTTTGATCGATATGATTAATAAGAATATCAATTCGGCTATTTTCTAATCCATATTTCACTTCTGTTTGAACATTCTCAACACTTTTTATTTCTTTGATTTTTTTATTTTCAATTGCCTCAACTGCCAACTTGTTGGCAAGATGAGTATTAATTCCAATCATTTCACCCAATTCATTTTCTGCAAGTACCCATGTGTATGGATATTTTCTTTTTTTATTATCGCTTTTTTCAAGCCAGATATTCCAATTGGGCTGCCAACAATTTTTCATCGAACCAGTATTTGGGCAATGAACGGTAAATTCTCCTAGATCAGGGTGTGACACGTCAGCTAAAAAACGTTTGTATCGTTTGTGTAAGGTGACTTTAATAAGTGACGGTATAAACTTCATAGATGTGTTTTTTATTGAACGAAATTGAGCTTTTGTTATTGAGATCTGTAAAAACTAAGTTTACATTATGTTTTCTTAATTTTTTTTAAAGGAGTACCTGCATACAAATAACCATCGTGCAACCTGCCAGAGACCACACTTCCCGCACCAACAACCACGTTATCTTCAATAATACTACCGGCTAATATAATAGCACCTGCCCCTATCCAAACATTATTGCCAATTTTAATATCTTGTACATAGGTTTTTTTATCAAGCCGGCTTTGAGCATTTACATCATGATTAATTGTTAAGATTTGAACATTAGGTCCAATTAATACATCGTCTCCTATAATCACTAATCCGCCGTCTAAGATTGTACAATTAATATTAAAATAAGAGCGTTCACCAATGGATATTTTATTACCGTAATCACAGTGAAAACCATATTCCATTCGAACATCCTTACCGCAAAATGAGAAAATATTTCTTAATTTTTTGAAATGTCCTTTACTAGGCGTGCGAGAGTATGTTCGACAAATTTCGTGAGTGGCGTGTCGTCTTTCTCTATTCTCAGATGTATTGCTTTCAAACAAAATACCTTTCATAGCTCAATCTTTAATAAGAGATTGGAAGTTTCATAAATGCGATAACTGTCATTATGATTAGGCAAATCACTCCTACTGTAAATAACCCAAATCTTGCCGGAATATAGTTAGAGTTAACATGAACAAAAGCATGCATCACGCGAGTAATTGAATAAACCCATGCTAAAATATAAACCACCATAGTCACTTGATTGGTGACATAAAACATACCGCACAGAACATAAAAAATAACAGGCGTTTGAAATTGATTGGCAATATTGTTTGAAACTTTAATGACACTATCAGGCCATGCTTGATTATCTAAAGCCGTCTTTCGTTTATCGACCTTGCCGTATTTAAAAGCATAGGTTTTACGTCTGCCAAGTAATATAAACATGACAAGAGTTAATGAAATTTGTACCAACATTGGCAAAAATATTGATGAGTTAGGCATGAGTGTCTCCCTTATTATTAAAGACATTCGCACAAAGCATTGAAAAGTTCTCAACCAAGTAAGCGATTAATTCTTAACCTCAGTATAATTTACCCGATAAAAAATCGTGTAAAGAACTGGTACAACACAAAGTGTTAACATGGTTGCAAACAGAATCCCAAAAATAATCGCCACTGCCATAGATTCCCACATAGGACCACCACCCAACCATAACGGAATCATTCCACCGACTGTAGTCGCTGATGTGAGCAAAATGGGACGTAGCCTTTGCTGACATGCAAATAATACCGCTTCAGCAATCGTTTTTCCCAGTTCTTCGTTTTCTATTTTAATTCTATCTAATAGAACAATAGCATTATTAATAACAATTCCTGCCAGCGAAATAATCCCCAGAAAGGTCATAAACCCTAAGCTTTGATCGGTAATCACCAAACCAATAATCACGCCAATCAGTGACAGTGGAATTGTACATAAGACAATGCTTGTCTTACGAATTGAATTAAATTGTCCAACTAGCAATAACAAAACGACTAGGCCTGCTATTCCTAATTTATCTGCGATTGAACTATTTGCTTCACCTGAACTTTCATATTCTCCACCAAGCTCCCACTTATAACCAAATGGCCACTTGGACTGTTCCTGTTCAAGCCAAGACTTCATCATCTCTGCAGTTTTCATTGCATTAAAACCGGGTTCTAAGTAACTTTCAACTGTCACTGTTTTTAATCTGTCTCGTCGCAAAATCTTGGAGGCTTGCCATTCAAGCTTCATATCCGCCACTTGGCTTAATGGAACCGACTTTCCAGTCGCCTGAGAGTAAACAGACATATTCGCCAGTAAAGAAAAATCCAAAGTAGCATCTGTGCTTCGCTCTGATCGCAATAAAATAGGAATAAGTCGATCTGCTTCTCTAAAGTTAGTGGTCTCTAAACCTGTCAGGTAGGTTTCCATAGATGCTGCTACTTCCTCATTGGTGATACCTGCTAATTGCGCTTTTGCATTATCAATGTAAGGCACTATCTTCTTCGAACGAGTTCCCCAGTCATCAATGATATTTTTTGTTCCTCCAAGCGAAGCTAATTTTCTTTTTACTTGTTCTACTAATTTAAATAATTCTTTTTGATCTCTGCCCATCAAACGAATAGCTACTGGAGCTCCTCCCGCTGTTCCCAAAGGAAGAAAGTCTATTGTTGGGGTAACATCTGGAAAACGCTCTCGAATGAAAGTTTCAAGTTTTGGAAATAATTCTTGAGTTGCTATTTCCACGTCGGTGATATTGCCCAATATCATAGAATAATTCGCTGCTCTTGAATGAGAAGGTGCAGACAGAGTGAAACGGGGTGGTCCTTCCCCAATGTATGTTCCCCAATTAACAAACCCTCGCTCGCGCGAATCATTCACTTTTAAATTATTAATAATAAAGTTTTCAACTTCATCCGTTATTTCAATGGTTCGTCCAATGGGTGAACCTTCTGGCGTTTCAATTTCAACTGTCATCACCGGTTTATCGTTGCCAGGAAAAAAGACATTTTCTATAAACGCAAAACCTTGTAATGACACATAAAAAATTAAGATCACTCCCAAAATAGAAATAAATGGTCGTTTCACTAATGCCAACAATGCTTGTCGATAAATTAAGTAAGTTCCAGAGTTAAACTTGTCACCGTCATTTTTTTGTTTGCTTTTAATTCTCATAAACAGCACACATAACAAAGGAATAAGTGTTAGTGCCAACAACCAAGATACCAGTAAGGTAATAGAAATCACTTTGAACAGCGGTGCGGTATATTCCCCAACCGATGACTCAGCAAGATAAATGGGTAAAAAAGCAGCTGAAGTAGTGAGTGATGAAACCAGTAATGGAATACGTAACTCTTTCACTGACGATAAAGCGGCCGTTTTTAAATCTTCTCCTTTTTCCCCTCTCACCATGATGCTTTCGCTCATCACAATGGCATTATCAACCAACATACCAAGAGCGATAATAAGTGATGCAAGTGACATTTGATCAATTCCAATACTGGTTTGTTGCATCACAAATAAAGTGATGATCATTGCAGAAGGAATGAGAGAAGCAACCACTAGCCCTGTTCTAATACCTAAAAATGCGAGCATCACCAAAACAACAATAGCAATTGCTTGCCAAACATTACCTAAGAACTCATTAATTTTTTTCTCAACGACATCTGCTTGAAAAGACAAAAATTCAAAATCGATTCCAATCGGGTAAGCGTTTTGCACTTGCTCAATTACGGCAGACACCTCTTTCCCCAATTCAATAATGTTTCCACCTTCTTTTAATGAAATAGCTAATGCCAAACTATTTTCACCACTGCTACGCATGATCATCTCTTGAGGTTCAACAAAGCCACGTCTCACAGTTACTAAGTCACTCAATTTAATCACGCTATCTGAATTAGGCACATTAATAATCGTGTTTGCGATATCATCAATAGTATTAAAGTTTCCTGTCGGTTCGAATATGATCTTTTCGAAATTAGTTTCAAATGAACCACCTGAACGAATGATATTTTTTTGCCGTAAAATATTTTGTAATTGTGAAGGGGAAATACTGAGCTCGGTTAGGCGAGCATTATCGTATTCTAAAAATATACGTTCACTCTGATCTCCAACAATTTCAACTTTTGCAACACTCGTTAAAAGGAGTAGTTCATTTCTAACTTCATCAGCCACTTGTTTTAATTGACGATAGTTAAATCCATCACCGGTAATTGCAACCACTGTTCCAAATACATCACCATACTCATCATTTACAAATGGGCCTTGTACATCTTTGGGTAATGAAGATTTTGCATCATTAACTTTACGTCTAAGCTTATCCCAGATAGGTCTCATGTTGGAATATTCAGCTTTCATCTCTGCATAAACTAATGACACTCCAGCAAGTGACTCGCTAGTAATGTTTTTGATTTCAGGCATTTGCTGAATTTCTTTTTCAAGTTTGTCTGTAATTAATTGTTCGACTCGTTCCGGACTGGCACCCGGTAACATGGTCTGCACAAAGGCAACTCTAACAATAAATCCAGGATCTTCATTTTTTGGTAAAGTAAAATAGGCGCTAATGCCTGAGAAGATCAAAATAGCAAAAACAACCCAAAATACTCGATCTTTTTCGATAGTGTAGCGAGTGATATCCATCAGGCTCTCCTAGTTATTGATAAGAATGGGGGCTTCTAATAACTTCACCTCCATTCCATCTAACAAACGCCTGACTCCGGCCGTCGCCACCAGTTCACCCGCTTTAATACCACTGGTGATTTCTACACCATTATTACTTCTCGGTTCAAACTCTATGCCGCGTCTTTCTGCTCGATAAATTTCGCCATCCACAGAAACCAGTACATATACGAAATTACCTTTACTATCATTTCCAATTGAAAGGTAAGGGATGATTAATCGTTTTGCTTGCTCAGTTCCATCCTCATCTGAAAAGTTAAATGATAAGTTGGCAGACATGCCCGCCCTTAAATCTGGGCAGGTGCCTTGCAGTAATGCTTCAACAGGAAAAGTGCCACTCGATGTAGCCGCCACACCCACTTCCGTGACTTTGGCATGAAACTCTTTATCAGAAAACGCACTCGTTCGTACGATTGAATCATCACCTTTATTAATTCGGCTAATCAACTGCCCAGGAACAGACACTTTCACTTTAGCACACGCGCCACAAGTTACTCTTATTACACCTTGTCCTGCGGATACTGCTTCGTTTGTATCAGCTAAAATTTCCGCTACCGAACAAAGTTGAGGAGAAATAAGTTTACTGTAAGAAAGTTGTAACTTAGCAGCTTCAGATTGTCTGCGTGCAACATTACTGGCGGCTTTTGCAGAATCTGCTCCGGCGCGAGCTGCATCGAGATCACTTTTAGAACTATTATTATTTTCATAAAGCTCCATAGCTCTTTCATAATTTGCCGTTTGATTTCTTTCATTCGCGATTGCTTGTTGCAAACTTGCGAGAGACTGTTGATAGGAAACCTGTAAATCGGTTGTGTCCAACTCTGCTAGCACTTGCCCAGGTTGAACAGAATCACCCACCTTAACATTTCGTTTTACAATGGTTCCGCCTACCCTAAAACTCAAATTAGCATCCAAATCAGCTTCGATGACACCAGAAAACGTATCCGTTAGACTTGTCCCTTTAGGTATGACCTTAATATACTGAACTGGTCTATACACCTTTTCTGTAATTAATTTTTCTTCTTCACACGCGCTTATTAAAGACACCAATATTAATAAAGACAGAATTCGTTTTTTTAACATTATTTTGGACCCCGTTTTAATTCAACACCGCCATTAATCAACAAGCGGATATAACAATGATTAGTTTGACTGAACACCAACTTCACGAAAATATTTATGTAACCGATTAAACCATTCAGCACTGTATTTTCCATTTAATATGGGTTTAAAGTCGCCTGCGGAACGCATCAAACTCATATAATCTTGTAAAAAAGAATATTCTGCATCTGCCGCAGATAACTTAGCATTGAGCGCATTATTTTGTGAATCTAACAAGTCAGATATAGATACTGCACCTTTCGCATAAGCATCTTGAACCAAAGCAAGTGAGTCAGCTGCCGCTTTTGCCGCTTCTTGGCTTAATTGAATACTTGGATAGGAACTTCCAATCGCAAATAGTGCACTGCCGGTATTACTAATAATTTGTTGCTCAATCGACTGACGGTTTAGTACTATTTGTTTTAGCTGTAGCTTAGCTCTGCTCACATTTTTTCTTATTTGCCCGCTCAAATCAATTGGCAAAGTCGCATTTACGCCGGCAGTCCAAGAATCTTTTTCATAATTATTGGCAGAACCCACACCACTTTGGGTAAAATTATTCCCCGCCGCAGCGGTTAGGTTAATAGTTGGAATATAATGTTGTCTTTGCTTAGATAAAATTTCTCGTTCTTTGGCGCTTAACTGAGCATCAAAACTTTTAAGTTCAGGCGAGTTTGTCACCGCTTCAATTTTATAAAATGCCTGAAAAGCCATCCATTCAATTTGATTGGAAACATAACGCTGAAACCGAGAGTCCGATAGAATAGAGAGTAAGCTACCTACACCTGGCTTTTGAACATCTACTAAAACGTCTTTTGGTAAATTCATAATACGGGCGAGCTCTATTTCTGCTCGCTGTCGAGACGAAACAGAGGCGAACAACAATTGTCGGTCGAGTGCCGCTTGACTTTCAAAACGGAGCACATCGGATTTACCAGCACTTCCAATTCGCATTCGGTTTTTAGCTAGCTCCAAGTTATTTTTTGTGAGTTCTAAATTAGCTGCTCGGGTGGTTTCGTTTGCTTTGGCGCTTAATAAATTTAAATAAGCATTTGCTGCTTGTTGCGCTGTATCCAACACCATCGCCTGATGAACCGCATCTTGGTTTTCAAGTAAAAGCGCTTTGATATCTTTATTAGCCCAAAGATCTTCTGAATAAATTGATTGAGAAAGACTGAGCGAAGCATCTCCTCGTTTTTCTGGATTACCTGCAAAAGCTTGATCACTACCAATTTGAGTATAACTCGCTCCAAGTGATAATTGTGGATACAAATTTGATTTTGCAATACTCAGATCTTGTTTAGCAATATCTATGTCTAGCGAGCTGGCCGCCAACGCCAAATTATGCTTAATTGCGTGACCAATTGCCTGGGTCACTGTAAAGGCTCGTCGCTTAAAATGTTCATCTTCATGTAAAATTTTTGCAGAAATTATTTTTTGCCAACTGGGTGCAAACCCAATATCAATGGCTGTTTTCTGATTAAAAACTAAACGAGAAGAAAAATCGATGTTGACCGATAAATTTTTGGCATTTTGTCCCAATAAAAGACGCTGAATATTGAGTGCGATTCGTCTGGATGTTTTAAATTGCTCTTGATTAACTTGTCCTTCAGTCACCATAAATCCTAAATCAACACCGCGTTCTCCCATAAAAGTGTAACTAGGAAGTTTTAGTTCTATTAAAAGATTAGCTAAATTTTTTATCTCAGTTTCATTATGTTGAGAGAGAATTCCCACCATGGCCGCTTCCGCGTCTTTAGGTATTGAAGTTTTTAATATGTTCAAATCTTTAACTAAAGGAACCTGATAAAACCTTAATCCAAATTGTTTTTCGGCTGCTTTAAGTAATGATTTTAACTCCGTCCAACTTTCTGACAAAA
>JBMYPE010000055.1:0-8754 GCA_049600015.1 Kangiellaceae bacterium | reverse complement strand
AGGCAAGTTTGCGCTGGTAGGAAAAGCGCCTAATTTAAATTCACCTGGCGCTCTCAAATCGATCAAGGGTGCATCAGATAAAAATATTTCTCGATAATTATTTGAATCTTCACGAGACATAAATGAGTTTTTCTTTTTGATCAATCATTTTGCCAAAGGCAACGAGATCTAATTGATTTACTTTTGCTAACTTTTGAAATTCTTCAACTGAATTTTCCTGTACTGAAATAAGCAAGCCGCCGCTAGTTTGTGGATCGCATCCCCATTCTATATCTTCTTCGCCTACATTAGACAGTGACGTTCCATAACTCTCAAAATTTCGATGCGTACCGCCGGGAATTGAGCCTTGTTTTCTATAGTCTTCCGCTTGTGGAATTTTAGGCACTTTGCTCATTTCTATTTCAGCGGATAAACCACTAGCCTTGCAAATTTCACCAAGATGTCCAAACAATCCAAAACCGGTGACGTCCGTCATTGCAGTTACACCTTCTATTTCAGAAAATAATTGTCCAATTTTATTTAGCTGACACATCGCTTCAATAGCTAAATTTGAATCTTCTGCTTTTAATATTTTTTTCTTTTGTGCGGTAGTTAAAATACCGACACCTAATGGTTTAGTTAAGAACAAGTGATCACCCAATTTTGCGGATGAGTTTTTCAACACTTTATCGGTATCAATAGAACCGGTAACAGCCAAACCAAAAATAGGCTCGGGCGAGTCAATACTGTGGCCACCAGCTAATGAAATTCCAGCCTCTTTACAAGCCATTCGACCACCCTCAACAACTTGTTGAGCCACTTCAGGGGAGAGTTTATCGACAGGCCAACCCAAAATAGCGATTGCCATAATCGGTTTACCACCCATTGCATAAATGTCGCTAATGGCATTAGTAGCAGCTATACGTCCAAAGGTAATGGGATCATCAACAATGGGCATAAAAAAATCAGTGGTACTGATAATTGAAGTGCCATTGCCAAGATCGTAAACCGCAGCATCATCGCTAGTTTCATTACCAACTAATAAATTGGGATCGTTAAATAGTGGAAATTTTGAAGTGACGATTTGTGATAGGACAGATGGAGATATTTTACATCCGCATCCTGCGCCATGACTGTATTCGGTTAGTTTGATAGTCATATAGATATTGAGTAGTCTAATAACGACTCACCATACTAACTCAGCCGGAGCCAATAAAAAAGGTCGATAAATCGACCTTTAATAATCAAAGTTTAATACTGAAGTAGTTTATAAAACTCCTCGCTTTTCCTGGTCTCGTTCAATTGACTCAAATAGAGCTTGAAAATTTCCCTCTCCAAACCCTTGATCGCCTTCTCGCTGAATCATTTCAATAAATATTGGACCAAATAGGTTTTTGGTGAAAATTTGCAATAAGTAAGTATTTTCGGCTTGGCTATCAACTAAAATTTGGTGATTTTTAATTCGCTCTTTATCTTCTTTTACCCAAGGTACTCTATCCCAGATTGTATCGTAGTATTCTGGAATAATATCCAAAGTTTCAATATAGGAGCCATTCAGAGCATCACAAGATGCAACTAGATCTGTCGTTCTAAATGCTAAATGTTGTACGCCAGGACCATCGTACATATCCAGATACTCATCAATTTGATTGTTGTTGTCATCTTTACCTTCATTGATGGGAATACAAAAAGTACCACATGGACTGGCAAGAGCGTAAGACACTAATGCTGTTTTTACACCTTTGATATCAAAGTATCTAACCTCAGTAAACCCAAACACTTCTTTATAAAAGTTTGACCATTTTTCCATAGTGCCTTTATAAACATTATTGGTTAAATGATCGATTTCAATAAAACCTTTATCTTCTTGTATGATTTGCTCTGATAAATCTTCAAAATCTGTTTCCCAGATTGTATTTTCACCTTCGTACGCATCTACAAAATATATTAAGCTATTACCAATTCCGTATATTGCAGGATAAGGAAAATCAGTCTGCTCTGCTGGTTTTGCTCCACGTTTAACGGCTTCAGATTTCGCATATTCAGCATCTTGTACTCGCCAGCCCATAGATGAAATTGCAGGACCATGTGCCTTGGTAAACTCAGCTGAAAAACCGGTTTTTTCAGCATTTAATAAAAAGTGAATCTTATTTTGTTGGTAATGAGTAATATCCTTACCTTTAAATGATTGAGTTTTGGAAAATCCAAAATCCATAAAAACATCATGCATAAATTTAGTATCTGCCGAAGCAAACTCTGTAAACTCAATTCCGGTTAAACCGAGAGGATTGTTACTCATTTTTCTTACTCCAATAAAAAGTGCTTTACTTAACCAACCTTCATAAAACTTGGCTAAGACTTAGTAAAATTATTTTTCTAACCAACTTTGGTTATAACCCTCTTCCATACATTGATGGAAATGTTCCGTCACTTGTAATGGTGCGAATGTATCGACCATCACAGCATACTCATAGGTCTCAGTTTTACCCACAGATGCTTCAGTTTTTCCTGGCTGAGGACCGTGAGGAACGCCTTTTCTGTGAAAAGTCATGGAGCCTTCTTCTATTCCAGTACGGCTCATGAAATCACCGTGCACGTAATACAAAACTTCATCACTATCTATATTTGAGTGGTAATAAGGTGCTGGAATTGACTTTGGGTGAAAGTCGTATAATCGAGGTACGAAATTACACAATACAAAATTGTTAGCTGTAAAAACTAAATGCGCAGAAGGTGGTAAATGGATTTTTCCAACTACGGGTGCATAGTCATCAATATTAAACGCCCAAGGATAAACCGCACCATCCCAGCCAACTAAGTCAAAAGGGTGCCACTCAAGTATGGTTTTTTGATAGGTTTCACCATATTTAATAATTAATGCAAATTCACCTTTCTCAACAATTGCTTCTTGGAGCTCAGGCTGTCTGATGTCTCGCTCACAATAAGGCGCTGTTTCTAACATTTGACCTGTTTCGGTTCTGAAATGCTTTGGGATGGTCACCATCGAATTTGCTTCCGTTATGAATAATCGAACATTTTCATAATTATCAAACTTAAGCTGGTGGGTTGTTCCACGAGGAATCACTAAGTAGTCCCACTTTTTTATCTCTAAGCTTCCATATTCAGAATAAAGAGTACCAGTACCTTCATGCACAAAAACAATCTCATCTGCGTAGGAATTGCGATAAAAATCGTCAGTATCTTCAGTTACTTTAGCGGTGTACATAGCGCAATCACTATTGAATAACATCTTTTTACGGCTTGAAAAAAAGTTACCTTCGCCATCAGCTCTTTGTGAATGGATTTTATAATTTTGCAAGATAGTGTCTTTCCACTCATCCCCATGATTAAGTTTATATGGCTCATCTCTAACCACTTTGCTTGGCATATTATGGTGATATTTATTGGAATATATGTTTGAAAAACCGTGAGTTGAGAATAACTCTTCACGATATAGTTCACCATTTTCCTTTTCAAAAGTGATATGTCTCTTATTGGGGATTTTTCCCCTTTTGATATAAAAAGGCATTTAATTACCCACAAATTGGTTAGGTCTATTAATTTTCGACAGAGGATACTGAACATTATAAACAAATAAAAGGATAAAGAATGCATATAATCAATCTAATATTTAGATAATCAAGTTGCAAGTTGCCTATTTTGTTTCCAATGAGTAAGCTAAAGTGTTTTTATCATTTACGTGAGGTTCAATATGGCAAATGTTTTAGGTCTTGGTGGTATATTCTTCAAATCGCCCGATCCAGAGTCTTTGGCTAAATGGTATCAAAGATGGCTAGGTATGGATTTAGGCTATCCTTACGGTATTAGCTTCAAAACAGATAAAGTTCCAGAGCATGGTTATCACGTTTGGAGTCCATTTAAAAAGGACACTCAGTATTTTGAACCAAGTGATAACAATTATATGTTTAATTTAATTGTTGATGATTTAGACGGAATGCTTGACCGTATAAAACCGAGTGGATGTAACGTCATGCAAGAAACAGAAAGAGGAGAATATGGTGATTTTGGTTGGTTTATTGATCCTGACGGTAATAAAGTAGAACTTTGGCAACCGCCGATAAAAGCGCCAGAATAATAGAATGACAGAAGAGTAAAATCTTCAAAACCATAATAGTCGCTATGCTAATAAAATGTTAGCATAGCGTCCAATTCAAAGTAGATAACAAAGTCAATTTCATGAGTGAAGAACTTCAAGACTCGTCAGCAAAAAAAAAGAAACTTTTTGGTTGGTTTGGTCGAAATAAAAATGATGAAGGAGAAAGCAGCCAGACTGATTTATCTATCCAAGATACTTCAAAGGACCTAAAGAATACAGTAGAGAAAAATCTTGTCTCACACGATGATGCATCTGAAACAACTCAAAATACGGATGCTAACAATCCAAAAGAATCTTTTTATAAACGACTAAAGAGTGGTCTCTCTAAAACGCGAGGGCAATTCTCGAATGGTCTGGCTAATCTTGTTTTAGGTCAAAAAGAAATTGACGAAGAAAGCCTAGAGGAAATAGAAACTTTACTTTTGATGGCTGATGTTGGAGTAGACACGACTAGTCGAATTATTGATGATTTAACTGAGCGCACGGCACGAAAGGAGTTAAAAGATACCACTGCATTAATAGAGCATTTAAAGGTGCACTTGCAGGATATTTTATCGCCTGTGCAAATTCCTCTGAATATAGAAAGCCATCAACCTTTCGTTATATTAATGGTAGGTATTAACGGTGTAGGTAAAACAACTACCATCGGCAAAATGGCTCACCAATTTATTAGTGAAGGTAAGAGTGTCATGTTGGCTGCAGGAGATACTTTTAGAGCGGCGGCTGTGGAGCAACTCAGTGCTTGGGGTGAAAGAAATAATGTGCCGGTAGTCGCTCAACACACCGGAGCAGACAGTGCATCAGTCATTTTTGATGCGGTAGAAAAAGCTAAAGCGAAAAATATAGACGTAATTATTGCTGACACCGCAGGTAGACTCCACAACAAAAGTAATTTAATGGAAGAGTTAGCAAAAATAAAACGCGTAGTGAGCCGCATTGATGGACAAGCACCCCATGAAATTATGTTAGTGGTAGATGCCGGAACAGGGCAAAATGCTTTAGTGCAAGCGGTTGAATTTAATAAAATTGTGGAGCTAACAAGCGTAACGGTCACTAAGTTGGACGGTACAGCTAAAGGCGGTGTTGTTTTTGCCATTGCAGATAAAATGAAATTACCGATACGTTATATTGGTGTCGGAGAGGCAAAAGAAGATTTAAGAGAATTTAATGCCGAGGATTTTATATCCGCTTTATTCGAACAATAGTTAAGCCTAAAAAAACCCATTTATCATTGAGTAAATTATGGACAATCAAAAAAACAACCTTAGATGGGAGTGGAAAACACTTGCCGAAATGACAGGCATAGAAACGGAAAAAATGTTTTCATTGCGCCAAGATATATTTGTTATTGAGCAAGATTGTTTGTATGCCGACATAGATGGTAAAGATTCGAAAGCACACCACTTATTGGTTTGGGATAAAAATAATTTGGTTGCCACTTTGAGGGTTTTTGAAAGCTATCAAGAATATGACAATCGAGCTTCAATCGGCCGAGTATGTGTCGCTACCTCAGCTAGAAAATATGGAATCGGAAATGAGTTAGTGCAAAACGCAATTGACTTTATCCAAGAACATTTTGTAAACAAAGAAATTCAAATTGGAGCACAGCTCTATCTTAAGTTTTTCTATTTAAAACTTGGATTTAGGCAAGTTTCAGACGTTTATGATGAGGACGGTATTGATCACATTTTAATGAGACTGTGAAGCACGTTTGCCGCTCTTTAGCTAAATTTTATTGATAGACGTAGTCTGTAAATAAAAGTGACTCAATGACATTTTTGCCGATTTCAGCTTCTAAAACTGCTGCCACACTTTCTTGTGCTTTTTGCCTTAACCCTTCCCTTTCAGAAAATGACTGTATGGTAGTTTTGTCTTGTCGATTAAAAAAATCAATCAAATTATCTTGAATAAGTGGAGTATGTAACTCGACTAAATCGAGGTTTTCTTGGCCTTTCACCGCAATATTGACCTGTACCACGACATAACCAATCTTTTTCCCGCTACTTTGATAAAAGGTTAAGATCTTAGGATCAATATCAAAATACATTAAGGGAACTACTTCCTTTTCCTCTTCAGCCAATAAAAAATTCGGACTCATCATAACCAATAAACTAGCTAAGAAGATAACCAGTGAGTTTGGTTTCCTATGAGTCATTTTTAAACTGGTTGATAGATCTGAATATGCTAACCCTTTTGATTTTAATTCTAATTTCATATCAATAGTAATGTAAAAACTGGTCTGTATTTAAAGTGTAGACAAAAATTTAAAAATAAGTAAAAAAAAGCTAAAGGAAATTTAATACGGTTCGATAAGAGAAGTATGTGAGTGGCAGTATGTGCTTTCGTAGACTTAAAACGCTAGTCTGCAACACAACACTTGAATAACAGTTTATTAACAATCCGATTTAGATAGTTAGGTTTCAAACGAATAAATTGGTTTTAAATTTGCTAACTGTACATTTAGCCATTAAGCGTTGTAATTTGAGAGGTATCCAATGGAAAATAAATTAATTATAAAATCAGTTGTTGCTGCGGGTTTACTCAGTTTTACTCTTATCACACCAAATCACGCTAAAGCTGATAGCTTACAGCGCTTAGCAGAAAACTTATGTGAGTACGCTAAAACTGATAATCGAGCCAGCATGCGTAAGAAGTTAAAAGGTGCTCGTATGAAACTTAAAGCGATTTATCCAGGATTAATTTGTGGCAAAGCTGGTTCCTTAATGCGTGTTGCGGTTGCAAACGATGCAATGAATGCGGCAAAATTTATTGCCTCTAAGGCCGGTAAAAAAGGGTTAAATGGGGTAGAAAAGGATGGAAAAACTGCGCTTCAATTTACTCAAGATTTAGTCGCGGCAGGTGATTCTTCTAAACAAGCTTTTGCGGATATTATTCAAGCCAAGATGTAATTTAACTAGTTCTTTTTGTTTACTCTAATCTATTCGATCTGCTGTATTAGTGTAGACATAAATACGAAAGGAGCTTCACGCTCCTTTTTTATGTTTTTCTCTTAATTCATTTTTCTAAAAGTAATTATTTTATTAAACAACGCAATAGTCCGACTTACTCCCACTCATCTTCGAGTTCATTTTCTAAATGATGCATATGTCGATCAAGCTTATTCAACAAATGATGTAACTGCTCTTTCTCTTCAATTGAAAAACATGACTCTATTTGTTCGCCGGTCTCAATTCTTTTGGGCGTAATTTGATCATGAAAATCTGCTCCAGCTTGCGTGAGGTAGATCAGTATTTTTCGTCTATCTCTTTTAGAATTTTTTGTGTCCACAAACTGTAACTGTTTCAATACTTTCACTGCTCTGGTCACGGTTGCAGCGTCTGTTCTGAGGGCTTCTGCCACATGTCGATTAGTTAATCCGCCATAACTCCCTAATACGGAAATCACTCGCCATTCCCGCTCGCCTATTTCCACGCCAGTTTCTAATAATAAGTCAGATAATTTATGCCCTGCCTGCGACATTTGTGCCGCTAATTTATACATTCGATAGGGCAAAAAAGTTTGTAAATCAAGCGTATAACTCACCTTACCTAAATCGGTGTATTTTCTATCGGATTGCAGCTTGTTTGACATTTATTTTCCTTATTAAAAACCTGATACCTTGGGCACGTTAATCTTCTTGATTAAATTTAAGTATCATTTCAGATGCATCGCATTCACACCCCTTTCCACAAACAAGGCAATCATAGCCATTTTGACCGTCTTCAAACCAACGCTTAGGGTGTTTTTTAACAAACTCCCCACCGCAACCAATGAAATACAAATAAGCGAGATTTCCTGGGCTTTGCATCCAAGTGTGACATATGCCAGCGGTCGCGCCCATTTGTTGGGTGATTGCAATTGATGCCTCTAATAACTGTTTACCAACTCTTTGACCTCGATAGTCCGCATCCACAGTATTACTTTTAAAATAACAAACCTTGTCCTGAGGAGTCTCCCATAGCTCAGGCGAGCACCACTCGTCTATTTCCCACTTTTGAGGTGCGTAAGTCAGCCTAAACCCCACTAATTTTTTATTGTCATAAATCACAAAGCTACAATTTAAATCATCTTTAATACTCTTTTTTAATACACTTTGGAGAGTAGGAAGATCGATATAGCCATCTCCATGCACTTTATTACCGAGTTTGATCACATCTTCAAAGTGCTCTGATGATAAGTTAATGAGTTGTAATTTGTTTTGCATAGTCTGATTCTTTGTATGTTTTGTTCTGATAAAATAGTTTTAATTCTAGCTAGAGAAAAACCAATGTACGATCCATTAAAACATCGCTCACCCGGAGTAGGTGAGAATTATCCAAATAGTTATTGGTTCGGTCAATCCGGTGAACCACCAACACCTACAGACTCATTACAAGAAGATATTGAAACGGACGTAGCAATTATTGGCGCTGGCTATACTGGCCTTTCATGTGCTTATCATTTAGCGACAGAACATAAGATTAAAGCACATATCCTAGAGGCGAATCAAACCGCTTGGGGATGTAGTGGCAGGAATGCAGGGTTTATTTTGAAATCTACCGGTCGTAAACCTTATGCTGCAATGGTTAAACAGTGGGGCGAATCGGCTGCTAAACAATTTTATAATGAAGTTTGTGAGGGCGTTGCGACAGTTAACCATCTGATACAAAAAGGCATAG
>JBMYPE010000054.1:0-8824 GCA_049600015.1 Kangiellaceae bacterium | reverse complement strand
CCTCGCTTACTTGAATAGTTAATAGACCATTCTTAACAGAGTTGTTGGAAAAAATGTCCGCCATGGAACTACTAATAACCACTCTAATACCAAAGTCTAATAATGCCCATGGCGCATGTTCTCGTGATGAACCACAACCAAAATTATCACCGGCAACTAACACTTTTGAAGTTTTTAAGTTAGCATGATTTAAAACGAATTCATCATTTTCTGTTCCATCTTCTTGATAGCGCCAATCAGAAAATAAGTGTTTTCCTAACCCATTTTTATTCGTGATCTTTAAATGATCAGATGCAATGATTTGATCAGTATCTATATTTTCAATATCAAGCACAGCAAGCTTTGAATTAATCTTTGAAAAAGGAATCATTATTAGGCCGCCTCATCTTTAATCATTTTTCGTGGGTCGATTATTTTCCCTGCAATAGCGGCGGCAGCGGCCGTTAATGGGCTTGCTAACAATGTGCGTCCTCCTTTCCCTTGTCGACCTTCAAAATTGCGATTACTGGTGCTCACACAAATTTGCCCAGATTGAATAATATCACCGTTCATTCCAAGACACATTGAACAACCGGGTTCTCGCCATTCTGCACCGGCATTTTCAAATATTTTATCTAACCCTTCTTTTTCTGCTTGTTGTTTGACTTGATGAGAGCCGGGAACAATTAGGCATCGTACATTTTCAGCAACGCTTTCATTTTCCATAATATTGGCGGCATCTCTGAGATCGCTGATTCTTGAATTAGTACAGCTACCAATAAAAACAACGTCCACAGGTTTGCCAACCATCAATTGATTTTCTTTAAATCCCATGTATTCTAAGGCTTGATCTTCATTATTAACTGGAATTCTATTCTCTATTTTTATTCCCATTTGTGGATTGGTGCCATAAGTGATCATGGGAGAAATCTCTTGAGCCTTAATCGTAATTTTTTGATCAAATATAGCATCTTGATCTGTGACTAGTTGTTGCCATTCTGATTTTGATTTTTCCCATTCCTCTCCTTTGGGTGAATACTCTCTGCCTTCTAAGTATTCAAAAGTGATTTGATCGGGCGCTATCATGCCTGCTCTTGCGCCTGCCTCAATGGACATGTTGCAAATGGTCATTCGTTCATCCATAGACATTGCAGAAATAGTGGAGCCAAAATATTCTATTACATGCCCAGTTGCACCGCCGATTCCGATTTGTTGGATGATATACAAGATGACATCTTTGGCGGTTGTCCCTTTTGATAGTTGACCATTAATTTCAATACCAAAGGTTTTTGGTTTTCTTTGCGGTAAAGATTGTGTCGCAAAAACATAGCCGACTTCACTGGTGCCTATACCAAAAGCCAACGCACCAAAGGCGCCGTGAGTACTTGTATGGCTATCGCCGCACACAATCGTTTGACCAGGTTGAGTGATTCCTAACTCGGGTCCTATCACGTGAACTATGCCTTGCTTTTTGTCGCCCAATGCAAAAATTGAAATCCCATATTCATCACAATTATTTTGTAGTTGCTTTACTTGCTTTTCTTCAGCATCGCCATTAAAAGAAAAATTTCCATCCGCGTTTGCTTTGCTAGTAGGGGTTGAGTGATCCATTGTGGCAAATGTTTTATTCGGTTGTCTTAGGGGGAGATCTTTATCCCGCAACATCTGAAATGCTTGGGGTGAAGTGACTTCGTGGATTAAATGAGTGTCAATGTATAAAATCGCAGGCGTTTCAATCGTTTCGTCTTTGACTAAGTGTTTATGCCAAACTTTATCAAATAAAGTTTGGGCAGATGACGTTTTATTCATTATCGATTTACCAGCGCCCATGGCTCATAAAGCCGACTGGTTCAAATTCAAAGACATCAATTAACTTTTCTTTAGAAGGTTTAACCTCTTCTTTAGTCATTTGGTTTTCATCTGTATCGGGTTGAGAAGAACGGAAATAGTGAGAAGACCGGTGAAAAGCTGAGTGAAAGCCTCTTGTTTGTCGTCTAGTTTCTGTGTTCATTTATCTGTCCTCTATTCTTTGTTATAAAAAAATCTTAATGTGCTTATTTGGACATAACCACACCGCCATCCATGGACATAAAAAAACCCCGAAGCAGTTAAGTTTCGGGGTTTTATGAATTCAAATATTATTTAGCAAATATACAAAATCACCCCGTCGATTCATCGAGGAGGAGGTTGAGAATTACAATCGCTGTTAAGTAAGTTGCTTGCATAAGTTAAATTTAGTCGTTTATCAGTATTTAATCAATACAACATAACTTTTTGTTCTAAATAGCGGATTTTCTGCCAGTGGCATATTAAATTATATAACTAGAAACTATAGCCGAATCCTCTAAATCGGATTGACAGATTAACGACCAAGGTTCAAAGTTAAGCTATGTATAGTATTAATATTAACTCTAAATCAATCACAGGTATTTCAGGCGAAAGTACAATTTTAACCTGCATGTCTACAATTTTTGGCTCTCTTTTATTCTGAGTGGCGGTTGATGAGAAAAATAAAACCCGTGACTCTTAAAAGATTCACGGGTTTTTTTATATTAAAAAGCCTCAAAATTTGGCAGTAAACATCTAAATGAGCAAGTGAGAAATAGCTATGAAAGTTTTAAAGTTTGGTGGTTCATCTTTAGCAACGGCAAAGAAGATACTCTCCGTCGTTTCGATAATAGAAAATCAATTTTCCGCCGCTGCTCAAGAAATCACTTCCACGAGTTCGGTTGCTATTGTTGTGTCTGCGCCGGGCGGAGTAACTAATCAGTTAGTCAACTTAGTAAGGTCGTTAAATGATAAAAGTGAAACTGAATATTTATTAGAAGACTTAAAAAGCAATATTTTTAAGATTACGTTGGGAATTGAAAAAGAGTTTCCCTCCAATGATTCATTATCATCTCTAGTTGAGCGTCAATTTGAAAGGATCTATAAACTAGTTGAAGGTGTTAAACTGATTGGCCATTGTCCAGAGCAAACTGAAGCCCAAATTCTTACTTTTGGTGAACGATTAAGCATTCTATTTTTGAATTGGATTTTTACTCAAAAAAAAGTTGATGTTACTCTAATCGAACCAGAAAAATTCTTAGTAGCGGAAAATCAAACCGGCGATACTTTGGCAAACCTGCCATTATCGAAAGAAAAGTTTTGCCAACAATATGAGAACTTTCAGAGCATTTCATTAATGCCAGGTTTTGTTGGTATATCAAATAATAACACCACGATTACATTAGGTCGAAATGGTTCCGACTACTCAGCAGCAATTCTAGCAGTATGTATAAACGCAAAAATATGTGAGATTTGGACGGATGTGGATGGCGTTTACAATGCAGATCCTCGCTTAGTCAGTGACGCTGAGCTAGTAAAACAAATGACCTTTAATGAGGCGATTGAGCTTTCTTATTTTGGCGCAAAAATTTTACATCCAAAAACCATTACACCGCTTTGCTTAAATGACATTCCATGTTTAATTAAGAACTCGCTTGCGCCTGAACGAGCGGGCACTTTGATCTCTAAAGAAGCCAATAATGAAATTAAGGTTAAGGCCATTGCGAGTTTAGATAATGTTGCAATGCTCAATGTTTCAGGACCTGGCATGAAGGCAAAGTTAGGTCTTACCAATCGAATTTTCGCAGCACTAGATAAAGCCAAGGTGCAGGTTATTTTGATAAGTCAATCCTCAGCAGCTTATAGAATAAGCTTGTGTATCTCATGTGAGCAAGCTCAGCTGGCAGAAGATTGCTTGAATGATGAATTTGAATTGGAGCTAAAAAATTTACGTGTGGATCCGATTCAAGTAATGAAAGACTTATCGGTGGTTTCTTTAGTTGGCGATCAAATGCAACAACAAAAAGGAATTGCTGCAAAATTTTTCTCTTCATTATCTCAAGCGGGCGTTAACATAATTGCGATTGCTCAAGACTCTTCTGAACGAAGTATTTCGGCCGTTGTAAGAAGTCATCGAACAGATGACGCTGTGAGCGTATGTCATAGAAACCTGTTTTTGCAAAGAGCTAGTATTGATGCGTTTATACTTGGATGTGGTACGGTAGGTTCTGAATTATTAGAACAGATTCGGCGTCAACAAAAATTCCTTTTAGAAAAAAATATCGATCTTGTGGTTTATGGAATTGCCAGCAGTAAAAAACTGCTTCTAAATAATAAGGGGATCGACTTAAATGGAGAATGGCACAATCAATTGAAATCGTCGGATGATAAGTTTTCAATAGAAAGATTAAAAGAGTTTGTAGAAGATAATCATTTACTTAATCCGGTAGTTGTGGATGTTACGAGCAATCAAGCCATCGCATTGCAAAGCGAGCAAATATTACAATCAAAATTTCATTTAGTGGCAGCCAATAAAAAGGCAAATACAGCATCTTTTGATTACTATCAAAAACTTCGCACTGCGGCTCAACAGAATAAACGACGGTTTTTGTATGAGACCAATGTTGGCGCAGGATTACCAGTGATAGATAACTTGCAGAGTTTATTGCGAGCAGGTGATGAATTGGAGGTGTTTGAAGGAATTTTGTCAGGATCACTCTCCTATATTTTTGGGTTATTACATGAAGGGTTAAGTTTGTCACAAGCTACTTTACAGGCGCAAGGATTAGGATATACTGAGCCAAATCCAGCAGAGGACCTTAGTGGACTTGATGTTGCGAGAAAGGTGCTAATTATTGCTAGGGAAGCTGGTTTTAATTTAGAATTAGGTGACATCGAACTAGAATCAGTTGTTCCTGAAAAATTGGCGACTGAAGAAGATTCATCTGAGTTTTTAAAGCAGTTGCCTGATATTGATTTAGCATTCGATAGAAGGGTTAAAAAAGCTGAGTCTGAAAATAAAGTTTTGCGCTATGTGGCTAAAATAGTCGATGGCAAGTGTCGAGTTGGTATACAAGCAGTGGAAATCGCTCACCCATTATACGCAGTAAAAAATGGTGAGAACGCCATTGCGATGCATACCCGATATTATAATCCAACCCCTTTTGTGATTAGGGGTTATGGCGCGGGAGCAGCGGTAACAGCTGCCGGCTTATTTGCTGATTTATTAAGGACTGTGGTTTGGGATTTGGAATAAAGTGCTGTTAGAAAAATAAAAATAAGTAGGGTTTAAATTTAAATGAACAATCTGTCTGACTTGAGTCAATTTAAACCCTCAAGTAAAAAACTAAGTATTTTTGCGCCTATATCAATTGGTAATGTCAGTGTTGGTTTTGACTCCTTGGGTATGGCGCTTTCTCCTCTCTCAATTGATAACAATAAAAAGCAAAAGCTAATCGGCGATATTGTTCATATTCAAGCTAGCAAAAATGAACAAGATAGTTTGTCTCATCAAGGCAGTTACCAACATATACTTCCTGATAACCCAAAAGAGAATATCATTTGGCAGGCACTAATTAATTTTAACAAAAAGTTCATCTCTAAAAATGGACAAGCAATTAAAGTTGATCTTATTCTAGAAAAAAATATTCCCATAAGTAGTGGCCTCGGATCGAGTTCTTGTTCAATCGTAGCGGCACTAGTTGCACTAAATGAGTTTTACTCAAAACCCTTTTCAAATGATGAGCTTTTAGTGATGATGGGGGAGCTTGAAGGAGTAATTACCGGAAGCCCTCACTATGATAATGTAGCCCCTTGTTTTCTAGGCGGTTTGCAATTAATGTTAAGTGAAGATGCAAATAAAATCAGTCAATCTTTGCCTATTCTCGAAGACTGTTATTGGATCATCGCCTATCCAGATATTGAAGTGAGTACACGAAAAGCTCGCGATATTTTACCGAAAGATTATTCTATAAAAACGGTGATACGTTCTTGCCAAAATATTGCGGGATTTGTTGATGCCTGTTATCGTCAGGATAAACAACAAGCCTTTTCTGTTTTAAATGATTATATCGCCGAGCCATACCGTGAACCATTATTGATAGGTTTTGAAAGTACTAAGAAAGAATTATTGGATTCAGGTAGTTTAGCTGTTGGAATTTCAGGCTCAGGACCTACTATTTTTTCAGCAGCAACTTCTTTATCTTTAGCAAAGAAAGCCAAACAAATTATGCGTGAACAATATGCTACTTCAATAAATTCAATTGTTGAAATTTGTAGAGTTGATCAAAAAGGCGCTAGATTAATTTAAATCAGACGAAATATTTGTTCGTAAAATAATACTGAGTAAGAGAAAAATTTAATGAAATACTACAATTTAAAAAAGAATGAACAAGTTGTTGATTTTTCTACAGCCGTTAGAAAGGGTTTAGGTGATAATCAAGGCTTGTTTTTTCCTAAAAAGATAGAAGCCATTGATAATATAGATGCGTTACTTTCTTTATCTACTAAAGAACGAAACTACAAAATCCTTTCTAATTTTGTTAATGAAAATCTTTCTAAAGATCAATTGACTAAAGCGCTGGATAAAACTTATGCATTCCCACCCAAATTAGTAAAAGCAGATGATAATAAATATTGTTTAGAGCTTTTTCATGGACCAACTTTAGCATTTAAAGATTATGGCGCAACTTTTATGGCTAACTGTTTACAAGAGTTTTCTAACGGTGAAAGGATAACCATATTAACTGCAACATCTGGCGATACGGGGGCAGCAGTTGCTCATGCATTTTATGGTATAGAAAATATTGAGGTTGTTATATTGTATCCAAAAGGTAAGATTAGCGTTTTACAAGAAAAAATGTTTACTACTTTAGGTAAAAATATTCGAACGCTCGCAGTGGATGGGACATTTGATAATTGTCAAACATTAGTAAAAAACTGTTTTGATGATAGCGATTTAGTAACACAGATAGGTTTGAATTCAGCTAATTCAATAAACATGAGTCGATTACTAGCACAAGTATGTTATTACTTTGACGCGATTGCACAACTTCCTGCAGAAGAAAGATCACAGGCTGTTGTTTCTGTTCCTAGTGGGAATTTCGGAAACCTTACTGCAGGAATTATTGCTAATTTGCTAGGTTTACCCATTAAACGTTTTATCGCCACCACTAACGTCAATGACACGGTACCACGTTATTTAAAAACGGGAGAGTGGCAACCAAAAGAAACTATTGCGACACTCTCAAATGCTATGGATGTTAGCGAGCCGAACAATTGGCCAAGAATTGAATATATGATTGACTCTAATCAATTTGAAAAATCCAATCTCATTGGAATATCGTCTTCTGAAGAAGAAACTAAGACATCGTTAAAATCACTTCAAGATAAAGGCTATATTAGTGAACCTCATGCAGCAGTAGCGTTTCATGGTTTAGAACAATCATTGACAGGCAATGAAGTTGGAATATTTTTGGGAACGGCACATCCTGCTAAGTTCAAAGATTTGGTTGATGAAATTCTAGCGCTTGATATTGAATTACCAACTGAACTCGCTGCTTGTGTTGATAAAGATATTCTCTCTGAAAACATCGACTTTAGTTTCGACTGTTTAAAAAAATATCTAACTGAATAGATTAAACATGGAAAAATTTTGGGAGAAAAGAAATGAGTCCCTTTATTAATAAGTACTGGCAACAAACATTCTTTTTCTTTTCTGCTATTTTTATATTTGCTACATTTTTCCAGCTAGGGAATTTTAGTTGGCTGCTAAAAATAATACCCATATTAATTTTAATTTATATTTCGACTCAACTATTAGAACGATCTAAGTATAAGTGGTTTTTCTTAGGTCTTATATTTTCTCTGATCGGCGATTTCGTTCTTGATTACTTTGCTGCTGCTGGATTTATTTTTGGTTTAGCTGCATTCTTTATTGCTCATGTATTTTACATCATTTATTTTGGGCGATGGCAATGGAACAGCCAAAACTCTGCCATAGCATTTACAGTAGTTGTTTATGGCAGTATTGTTATGTGGTTTTTGTTACCTAACTTGGGTGCGTTATTTTATCCTGTAATTGCTTACATGCTAATCCTCACATTGATGGCTTTTTCTGCGTTCTTTTCCAACAAAACCAATTATTGGTTTGTATTGGGTGGAATTAGTTTTGTAATTTCAGACTCAATTTTAGGACTAAATAAATTCTATGTGCCGTTTGAGGCATCACATAGTTTAATTATGTTAAGTTACTATTTTGCTCAGTATGCGCTTGTGAAAGGATGTTTAAAAATAAAATAATTTAAACGGTAAAACAGCTATGAAAAATATATTAATAAGAACTGCCGTGTTAAAAGATTTAGAAATACTACTTGATTTTGAACAAGGAATTATCGAGTACGAAAGACCGATGGTCGTAGATATGATAACTGAAAAATTTCATTACTATGATTTAAAAGAAATGATTGAAAGCGAAAACTCAGTAGTGGTAGTTGCCGAAGTGGATGGAAAATTAGTTGCATCGGGATATGCCAAAATTAAAAAGTCTAAACATTATTTAACTCACGAATGCCATGCGTTTTTAGGTTTTATGTTTGTTGATCCTGAATTTAGAGGTCAAGGTATTAATAATAAAATTATTGATGAACTAGGCCGCTGGAGCAAAAGTAAAGGAATAAAAGTCGCCTACTTAACTGTATTTGCTGAAAATGATTCAGCCATTAGAGCTTATGAAAAACAAGGTTTTGAAAAAGAGGTTATTGAAATGCGGTTAGGGTTGGGTGAATAGATTTGTCGTAAATAGCTAATTATTTTGTGGTTATGAGGGTGACAGGGAATGAACGTTAGATTTGAAGTTAGCACGACATAACATCGATAGGAATTGGAATGAGAACGAATTTATATAGAGCCTCTTTTATCATTATTTTTATGCTATTTTCTTTCAAGCTTTATGGGGAAGAACAGAAAACAGCACAGAAGGTATTATCTGTATGCACCTCGAGTTCACTCAAAGAGTTAG
>JBMYPE010000053.1:0-8929 GCA_049600015.1 Kangiellaceae bacterium | reverse complement strand
TTAGACTTAATTAATGAAATAGCATCATCAATATTTTTGTAAGTTAAAATAGGCAACAAAGGTCCAAATATTTCATCCTGCATTACTTGCATTGTGTCATTAGGATTTAAAATCACCTGCAACGGCAAACATCTCGGTTGAGTCGCGTTACTCTCCGCTAACGAGACGATCGTTGCGCCTTTTTCTCTTGCATCTTCAATTAACGCATTTAGCCTTGAAAATTGTCTGTCGTTTATCACCGAAGAATAGTCGCCACAACTAAGATCGGGGTACAAATTATTAAAACCTTTTTTTAGTGACTCGACTAAATCATCCAATTTGGATTCAGGACAAAGAATGTAGTCTGGTGCTACACAAGTTTGCCCTGCATTTATACACTTCCCATAAAGTAACCTTTCAACAGCAAAATCAGCTTGTACGTCTTCTGCGATTAATGCTGGTGATTTTCCACCCAACTCCAAAGTAACGGGTGTTAAATTTTGAGCTGCTGCTGTCATAACATGTTTACCTACACTTGTTGAGCCGGTAAAAATAAGATGATCAAAGGGCAATGCTGAAAACGCAGCAGCAATATCAGCTTCTCCTTCAACCATAGCGACCTCATCTTTAGAGAAAGCATCCTGAAGAATATCCCCTAAAATTCGATTGCTATAAGGCGTAAACTCACTTGGCTTAATCATGGCTCGATTTCCAGCGGCAATAGCTGCGACTAACGGACCTAAAGTTAAAAAGATCGGATAGTTCCAAGGAGCCATAATGCCGATCACACCTAATGGTTGGTACATTATTGAACTCGACGCTGGTTTAAAGAGTACAGAAACATGGCGTTTTTCAGGCTTCATCCAATTACGCAAATGTTTGATATGATAGTCAATGGACAAAATAGTCGGCATGATATCGGCTAATTTAGTCTCGTCTTCACTGCGATGTCCAAAGTCCGCGGAAATAGCTTTAATCAGCTTATCTTGGTGTTTTAATAACGCAACTTTTAGAGCCTTTAACTGCGTTATTCTTAGTTTTTCACTCGGAAAAGAATGTTGATTAAAAGCGTTTTTTTGAAGTTGTAATATCTCATGTAAGTCGTGAGTACTGATTGTCATATTTTGATCTCTCTAACCTTCTTTCATCACCTTTGCTAATGTAACAAAGATAGGATGAATTCAATAATAAGCGAATGATAAACCGAAATTCATGTTAGCTCACCTCAAATATAGGTAAAATACCTTTTTATTTCTTCCTAGGTTCCCGACTTTTAATGGATGTCTCTCTCATTTTAGACAGCTTAAATAAAGCACAAAGAGATGCTGTCACTGCTGATGTATCGGCATTGTTGGTGCTGGCTGGTGCTGGCTCGGGTAAAACCAGAGTTTTGGTACACCGAATCGCTTGGCTAATCGCAGTTGAGGGGCTAGCCGCTCACGCAATAATGGCGGTTACCTTTACAAATAAGGCAGCTAATGAAATGAAACAAAGAGTCGAGTCTTTACTCGGCCAATCAAGTGGCAACATGTGGATAGGAACATTTCATGGATTGGCTCACCGATTACTCAGAGCCCACGCGCGCGACGCGGGCTTACCAGATACTTTTCAAATTCTAGACTCCGATGATCAATTACGCGTCATTAAACGTGTAATGAAGGAAATGTCGATGGATGAAAATGAATGGCCAGCTAAGCAAGCCATGTGGTTTATCAATCATCAAAAAGACGAGGGGCGACGACCTGCGGACATTCGTCATCAGGGTGATTTATTTACCAGCACTTATACAAAAGTCTATTTCCAATATCAAAATGCCTGCCAGATAGGTGGCTTAGTTGATTTTGCCGAATTGCTGTTTAAAGCTTTCGAACTAATTAGAGATAATCATCACTTACGAGAACACTATCAGCAAAGATTTCAACATTTGCTAGTGGATGAGTTTCAAGACACCAATGGTATTCAGTATGCATGGATAAAATTACTAACATCTAATGAATGTAGAATCTCGATTGTGGGCGACGATGATCAATCAATTTATGGTTGGCGAGGCGCTAAAATTGAAAATATTCAAAAGTTTGAAAATGAATATAGTAATAATAAAATCATACGTTTAGAACAAAACTACCGTTCAACTGGAAATATTTTGAAGGCAGCTAATGCTGTAATTGCAAATAATGTGGAACGAATGGGAAAAAATTTATGGACAGATGATAATGAAGGCGAACCTATTTCTATTTACGCTGCATTTAATGAACAGGAAGAAGCGAGGTTTATCGCTAGTCAAATTAAGGATTGGTATGAACAAGGTAAATCTTATTCAGATTCCGCGATTTTATACCGTTCAAATGCACAATCCAGGGTCTTAGAAGAATTTTTATTACAAAGGCAGATCCCTTATCGAATTTATGGTGGGTTAAAGTTCTTTGAAAGAGCCGAAGTTAAAACCACTCTCGCATATGTCCGTTTAATGTATAACAGGCAGGACGATGCGGCATTTGAAAGAGTCGTTAATGTTCCTGCTAGAGCCATCGGACCTAAAAGCGTTGCAATTATTAGAGAAAAGGCAAGGGAACAAGGCTCTACTTTGTGGGAGGCGGCAAAAACCGTTGCTCAGGACAAGTTAATCGCACCTAAAGCCTGTTTATCTTTATTTAATTTTTTGAACCTGGTCAACCAGTGTTTCGAAGACTTCCATGATCTTCCACTATCAGAACAAATTCAACTCACCATTGAAGCGGCATCGCTTGATCAACTGTATGCCAAAGAGAAAGGTGAAAAAGCACTCGCGAGAAAAGAAAACTTAGCTGAATTAGCAAATGCAGCGAGAGAATTTGACAGTGATGATTATCCCGATTTACTCCCCATGACTGCTTTCTTGGCACATGCATCTTTAGAAGCAGGCGACACACAAGCAGAGCAGTATGAAGATTGTGTACAAATGATGACTCTACACTCAGCAAAAGGTTTAGAGTTTCCTTTAGTTTTCATAGCAGGAATGGAAGAAAAGCTATTTCCTCATATGATGTCTATGGATGAACCTGACAAACTAGAAGAAGAGCGCAGGCTTGCTTATGTTGGCATAACAAGAGCAATGAAAAAGCTCTATTTAATTCACACAGAGAAAAGACGCTTATTTGGTAAGGAAAGTTATCCAAAAGTTTCTCGATTTATCAAAGAAATACCGACAAGTGTGAAAGAAGAAGTTAGATTGAATTCTCAAATTAGCCAGCCCATGTTTTCGAAAGAAAAGACTTCTATTAACTCAAATACAATTACCCATGACTCTAATCAATATAGTCTCGGACAATCTGTCGCCCATCCTAAGTTTGGCAATGGTGTGATTCTTAACCATGAAGGCGATGGCGCGCAAGCTAGAGTTCAAGTCAATTTTGATTCGGTGGGAGCAAAATGGCTGATGTTGGCTTACGCTCGATTAGAAGTTATTTAAGAACACATCTAAATTTTATAAATCGACTGATCGACTTCCTTCGAACTAAAATAAAAAGGCCTTAAAGGTAATCCTTTAAGGCCTAGGGAATTTGATCTGGGGAAATCAAACTCCAAACCCGCTTACTAAGGAGGGATGCGGGAGAAGTAAAATCAACTTACAGCAATGATTTTGCTTCTATGGTTTAAGACGAAAAGTTTTAGAATTAGTTTCTAAATTCTGATATATCAAATGTAAAAATTTATGTTTTTGGGACTGCATAAAGTTGGCTAGCTTCATTGTATAAAAGCCAGGATGCCAAAACATACTTATCGCTTGAAATTGGTACACATCCTCGGTGAGTGTAGGTAAAGTTTACCGGCGCTAAAACCAAACTACCCTTCTTCGGTTTAACTTTTGCTTTTTGATAAAAAAACTCTGTCTCTCCACCTTCTTCTATGTCATTCAGATAGACTAACCAGAGCAATACTCTGTGCAAAGACTTTTGCGTGGGTTCACTAGGATGAGGAAAATGTTCCGAATGCCAATGATGATAGCCACCTTTGCCTTTTGTATAACGCTGCATGTTAATACTATCTAACCTAAAAATGGTTTTAATAATCCCTTGTATTTGTTGGTTGTTGAGTGCGCCAATATCTTCATGGGAAAGTGTTCTTGTTAACTTAGTTTTAGGATCTAAAATTCCTGTAGAGACCGCGCCAGTCACTAAAAATGGAAATCGTTTTGCATACTCCACCGTTGCATTTAACACTGCCTGAGCTAATATGTTGCAGTCATTTTGCCACTCTTGATGATTACTAATAAAACAATCCAAACTGTCCTTTTTTTCCTTATCAACTCCTGCACCGGTTCTACCATCTTCTTTGTGTGGGAACTTTTCAAATTTTTGTATGAGCTGGTCACAATAGTCGGGAGCAAGAGCATTCCGAAATTCAAGAATAAAATTAGACATTTTTAGGATACAATTCGTTATTATGTATATAGATCTTACTATGAATTTGCTGTAGATTAAATCAGGCATATTTACCCTAGTTAATCAGATCATTAATGTAATCAAGTTTTGAATAGATAGATGAAACACAGGTTTATACGATGAAAAATAAATTGGTGCTTTTAGCAATCCTATTTTTGTGTGCTTGCTCTTCAGATACAACAAATAGAAGAATAGTAGACGAAGAAGGAAGTGAAAATAGATCAGTAGATACTCAGCAGACTACGGCGAAAAAAACAAATACAAAAGAACTGATTAGTCTTAAAAGCCAATTGAAAGTCGTCGAGAAACTCATTGATTTAGATTGTGACAATTCTCATCAGTGCAAAATAATTGGTATGGGAGTATCACCCTGTGGTGGATTTGCTAGTTATAAAATTTATTCTGAAAAAAAATCTAATAGTAAGAAATTAGTCGAGAATGTTAATCAGTTTAATCAAATCATGAAACTCCAAAATGAAAAAGATAAACTTGTTGGGATCTGCCGTCACATTGAACCACCGAAAACGATGTGCCAAGCCAATCAATGTGTTTCTTTAAATAGCAATAGTTTACTTTGAATTTAGGCCTTTTTCGATTCAATTGTTTGTTTTAATTGATCCAGTTGAGCTAACTGTGTAAAAGTTAATATTTTTCTTTTTGAGACCTGCGTGTTTAGTAAGCTAACTAAATCTTCCAAAGGCATTTCTTTTATTTTCTCAGTAATTTCTAACTCCCGATAAGATTCTTGTAAGCGCTCTTGTCTTTTAATCTCAGACTCTTTGGCAGCAAATTCTGCTTGCTCGCTTTGTTTTTGAATTTCTAGTTCTTGTAGCTTAATTTCAGCCATTTTACGCTTTTTATTTTCCATAATGGCTATACGTTTTTCTTTAATCTTTACCGCTTCCATGGCCTTTATTTTTGCTTTTGCTTTTACCTTATCTGTTTCGGCTTGCTTTAAAGAAGCTTCTGATTGTAGTTTTTCCGCTTCCAATTTTTGATAATCAATTGCTTGATGCTTGTTAATGCTCTCTTGAAGATCTTGATACATGCTTTTCACCTTTTGTTGCAGAGATTCTAAACCATAATATTGATGAAACTCATTAGCTAACCCGATATATTTCAATTCATTCATCGCTGATTGTAGCAATGATAAATCAAATTTTTGTTTTTTTTCGAGTGTCGATTGGAATAAAGTAATTTTATTATGTGCATCTGAATACCACATAACATGACCTAAATCTTCTTCGGGAAGCTTATAGTTATCTAATACTTGCTGTACTAAGTTCAGGGGAGTTTCTGGATCTTCATATGAAGTCAATAAATCTTGGATGGATTCATTAAGGTCATCGTGCTGAGCGTTTGTTTTTATCCACCAAAATACACCACTAATACCAAATCGGTTGATGCACTTTAGTAAATAGCCAAATTTTCTTTGGCATAACTTACCAAAGTTAGTCAATTTTTCTTTAATTTGGTCAATATCTAGCTTTTGACTCACTCTGCCTATTATTCCTTATTAAATTGAAAGGCTTAAATACTGATACTGCGTGATTGCTCTTATCCCGAACAGGGAATAAACACTTTATCAAGAAAGTATAACCTAAAAACAATGACTTGGTTAAATCAAAAAGTAGAAAATAAAAATTCCCATGCGGGCGCATGGGAACTAGCGATCTATTTATATTGTTAGGAAAATTATTTAGACTTTTCCATATCTCGATCGTAATTGAGACGCTTAGCAGCATCTAAAGTTAACATTTGCATAAATGCTTTCACTTCTGCATCACTACCAACTGGCGCTCCAGATTGACCACTACCAAAAACGGTACTTGGTACTTTACGTTTGGCAAACGCTTCCGCCCATAGTTTTTGAATTTGGATTTCTGCATCTAGTTTTTGCGCTAATGCGTTATCTGCCTGAAGGATCACTTTTTTCTGATATGCTTCAGCTTCCGCGAGTGTTCTTTTTGTATTAGCATCTATTTTTGCTTTTTCAAAGTTTATCTCGGCTGTTTCTTTAGAGATCTCGGCTTCGGCTTTAAACTTTTCAGCTCGCGTAATGGCTAATTGCTTATCCGTTTCTGCTTCTGTTGTTTTTTGAATTTGCTCAACTTTCGCTTTAGCTTGACGCTCAGCTACTTCTCTTTCGCCACGTGCAATCGCTAGTAATCTTTGCTCTTCTTCTTGAACTCTCTGTTCTCTCGCAATAGCTCTATCCGCAGAAGCTTGTTGTTTTAGTTGCATTCTTTCTACGAATTTTTTATTGGGGCGCATATCTGTGACAAGTGCAGAAACCACAGTAATACCGTACTCTAAAAATCTTTGTTTTTTACGTTTTGGAAGTCCATCGCTATCTAAAACCTTTTGAACCACAAACACGGTTTTATTATCATCTCCATACTCTTCTTGCTCTTTACCTAAAGAAGCATTAGCCGACGCGCGTGTACTCTTAGATTTAACCTGCACCTCATTTCTTTTAACCAAATAAATACCCGAATTCATTTGTTTTTCAAATTCAGAGTTAAATTCAGTTCGGCCGCCCGCATAATACTCTTCGGCTGTCATAAGTGACGCGTTAGCTTGCAGCGTTTCTTTAAACGCAGGCATTAGGGCGGTTCTTAATAAATTTTCTGGTGAACGATATTCATGTGCTAGATTTAGAAAAGATTCTTGGTCAGAAGGAATTTAAAAGCGTACTGTTGCCTCGGCATGTGCGTCCACTTGATCGAGAAACATGATGCTCATTGGCGGTAAACTAGCTGATGTGTTATCTGAATCTTTTTCAGCTCTGATGGCGTTTCCACGAGAGCCACTTAAAGCTTGCACCGTCATCGCACGTTTCCAAGAGTTATAACGACCAAACGGGTAAAACTTGTAGCCCACCTCAGTTACAACTTCCTCACTTCCCGTAAGGGTTCTCACATGGTAAATATAACCAGGTTCAGCATAAAAAAATGAGTTGGATGCAAGTACGACGATTAGTGCAATGACAAAACCAAAACCTGCAAACTTTAAAAGCGGCGCGGCATTCGGTTTAAATTTATTAGATATCTCCGACATGGATAGTTTCCTTATTATTTGTGATTTGTTGGTAAAGTCAACGAACTTAATATCATTATATTCCTTTAATCAAAAAAAAATCCAGCCGAAGCTGGATTTCTTAATTGAAACTAACCATTAGATTAGAATCTGTAAGTACCTTTAAGGTAATAGAATCTACCATTAAAACCAAATGGAGAAGTTGTTGGATAAGCTGCACCAACGATACTTGCCCATGGGTTTTCATCTGGGTATTCGTCTAGTAGATTGTTTACACCAAACGCAAAGCCCATACTTTCGCTAAGATCCATATTGAATTCAGTGTCAATAGTAAACTCTGCACCAGCATTAATTGGTAAAGTTCCGTCATCTAAATGAGCTTCATAAAACTCTCCAAAGTAGTTTATACGAGCCATAAGATTCCATGAATCCTGATTTAAGGTCGTTGTAAAAGTAAACCGATCTTCAGGAAGGTTTTCTTCTAGTTGTCGAACCTTAGTTTCACCAACAAATGGGCTTGTAGAAGTAACTTCAGTTTCGTTATGGTTATATGCAAACGCATGTTTAATTTCACCACCCATCGCTTCATATGAATAGTTCATTACTAAGTCATAACCTGTAGTCGAAGTGTCAAAATCATTTGTGAAATAACGGATATTAGCTAAATCACCAATGTTTTCGCTCGTATCAGCTTGTAAAGCTGCTCTTACTTCATCAGTTACTGCAATATCCGAAGTTTGGCTAATTCGATCATCTACGTCAATTTGATAAATATCAAACGTCATAAAGAAATCACCAGCTTCATACACTAGGCCAGCTGCAATACTAGTTGATTCTTCTGGTTGTAGCGTTTTACCACCTAACTGTAGTGCAACTGCACTTGTTGGCGGTACCGTCGCTACTTCACTCAATGCTCCACCAGAAAAAGCAGTACTTACGTTTCGAACGCTAGCCTGACCTATTGTAGGTGCTCTGAATCCAGTACTAAATGAACCACGAATGCTTAGAGAGTCACTCACATCAAATTTAGTAGCCAGTTTGTAATCAAACGTTGATCCAAAATCACTGAAATCTTCTGCACGTAATGCAACTGCAAGCATCCATTCATCAGTAACAAACGTTTCAAGGTCAGCATACAAAGCTTTACTGCGTCTTGAAAAAACACCTGCATCTTGTGGTTTAAACCCTTGGAAACCATTTGAGCCGATACTAAAACCTTGCTCTGCAAGTGGACCTACTTCAAATGATTTCAAATCGCCATTTGTGATCTCAAAAGATTCTTCTCTAAACTCACCACCATAAGACAATACAGTTGTGCTGCCTAACTCTGTAGTAAAATTCGCATTAAATGCTTTTTCTAATTGAGTGTATGAACCTGGCTCAAATGAAGTAGGTGTAGCAGGCCCTAACGACGCATTAATAGTATTTCTGATTCTAAAATCTGCTTGGTTTTGACCAATACTTCCACTAAAGTCATAAGTCGTTCCACC
>JBMYPE010000052.1:0-8968 GCA_049600015.1 Kangiellaceae bacterium | reverse complement strand
TAAAACTTTTCGCTTGCCAAAACTGACGAGCAATAAAACTGATTTAATTTATTTTGAACTGGTCACAAATCACATCAATCATGATATTAACAATAATTCCAATTCTCTCTCTTTAAACGTTATAATATACCCAACATCAAAATAATTTACGATTTATTTGTGACCATAAATAATAAACAAAAATCCGTTCTAATTGCTAAACCGGCTAATGGTAAATTAATTCATTTTCCCTGGATAAGTTTAGTTTTTGTTGTATTTGTGATTTCTATTTTCTCAAGTCAGTTAGAATTAAACTTTCCATTTAAGCAGTCAATAGAATACCTTATTTATCATCCCTCTCACCTCAAAGGTTTGTTGATTTGTTTAACTCTCGTTTTTATTCTTGATATCCTCATTTTTCTAAGAAAAGAAAAACAATTAAGGAAAAAACTGTTCGATCTTCATGAACAACTTGAGCAGAGCTGGAAACAGAAAAACAAACAGCAACTTCGAGCCAATATTTATTCCGATCACACCAGTAAATTAAAATCTTTTATCAGTGATAAATTAATCGAATATATGGATTTTGATGAAAAGTTTATTCACTTTAAAGGAATCGCGTCAGAGGTGCGGCACAATGGCATTATTAGTTATGACAAAATCAATTCAGCTTTAAATCGAGCGATTGAACAACAACGCTTTCTCTCAGTTTATGAACAAGAACACGAGATAGCATCATCTGACCATAAAGAAGATGTTTCCGAGCAAAGGATTGGTCATACCCAAAATTCGCTTTATGATTACCAATCAGCCAAAGACTCATTGACTTATTTATGGGATTTACTTGATCTCTCTACTGCAGAAAACATGTCACTGTACATTGGAAAAAAACTAGTTGAATATGAAGAAAATTATTTTCAAACACAACTCAACGTAGGTGAGCATGAGGACACTTCTCAGACAATTGGTTACCATCCAACTTTTTATCCATTGCAAGCTTTATTAATATCAATGCAACTTTTAACTGACTCAGATGAAATTAAGCACTTTTTAATAAACAGCAAAATTAATGCATTATTATATAAAGAAACTTTCGATTTTAACGATGATCAATTCAGAATTTCTGCAAAAGCCACTAATGAACTACTAGGCAACCCAAACCATATTGTTTTACTTTTGGAAAACCTAATCAAAAATGCTCAGTTTTTTAGGAAAAAAGTAGCCTATAAACAAAAAAGCGATCGAATCATTATAAATATCGACTCAGTAAACGCAGATGAGCATACAATGGAAGATGGCGTTACTTTCTCAATTTACAATCGTGGAACTATCATTGAAGAAGAGGATCTTGAACAGATTTTTAAACTGGGTTATACCACTAGAAAAAATAAAGATGCCCATGGTAAAGGTTTAGGATTACATTTTGTAAAAGAGATAGTCAATGGATATCAAGGCACTATTGAAGCGAACAACCTATTTAATCAAGATCTTAGTTTTAAACTGTTACTAGGTTTAGCAAGTGGTGAAGATTTTATCTACACTATTCAATGTCAATTGCGTGATGGATACATGGTTTCTGCCATTCTAAACAGTGAAAGCGAAGAAAACAATTCGACTGAAACTGAACAAAAAATTGATTATCTAAACGAACTTAAAATAGAACGAGATATTCCGATAGAGCGCATACAATTAATCAATACCAAAACCGAAGATATATTTAGTCTAGATGAAATAGCGAATCTAAAAAAAATACGACGTTGGACGGATATTCATTCTAACATTCCATTGTGGGAAATATCGCTCAGTCCATACAAAAAAACACAAATTTTTACTTTCAACGCACTCGATATTTCTGGCGTCCGCTTTGTTGTTAATATACCATCGGTAATTGAATGACTATTTTAATAATATTGTACTCATTATAAATGACTAGCCCATGAAAAATTCGATAGATAATAGACTACTTTTTCCAATCACATTAATTTTTAGCACATTCATTTTTGCGTGTACACCATCAAAGCTGTACTACCAAATTGATCCCGATTTTTCAAAACTTCAATCGACATTTGAAAATAAAGAACTTATTTATGTCGCAGTCAATGATCATAGACATAGTGAAATTTCTAGCCCTGATAGGCAATTTATTGAGGCTGATATTCCTGATGCACAGGCATTAAAAACAAAATTAATACAGCATCTAAAAGACAACGACTTTAAAATAATTAATAGAGTACTTTTAGCTGATGCCGGATTGGAATTAAATATAAAAGTGCTCAACTTATCATTGGACTCAGGTGTCTTTAAGAACGAATTGGTAGGCAAAAGTGAATTAGAAATTATCGTGCATAAAAAAAGCAATCGTTGGTCTAAATCCTACAAAGCCTCGCGTACTCAGGAAATTGCGAGTCCTATCAATGAGTTTGATACAACCGGTGTGATTAACCAAATGCTATCAAAACAATTAAATCATATCTTCTCTGATGAGGAGCTGATTAATTTTATAGCTGAATGAGATTTTATTTCACCATAATTAGCCTTTTAATATAATTAATTAACCGTTTGTGAACATTTACGCGACAAATTAATCAAATTTGTTCCATAATATAGCCAACGGTCTTTGTTAGACCTTGAAATCATTCAAAATTTTAATATAAACGCCTCTAATCGATTAAAGGATAGAATATGATTAACAAACAAACATTAGTTGCAATCGCAGGTTTGACCCTTGCACCTTTCGTTTCAGCAGATATGGCTGGCATAGAAGTTGGTGCATATCAATGGACGCCAGATTACTCTGGTACTATTAAATCCGATAGTACTGCCGCTGCTATTGATGCAATTGATATTCAAGATTCATTGGGTTTTACCGACGATACTCACAATATCATTTGGGCATCTTTAGAGCATCCAGTGCCTGTTATCCCAAATATTAAGATAGTTTCTTCAGATTTAAACTCAACTGCTAGTAACGTGCTAACTGAACAAATTGAGTTTGAAGGTGAAGTATTTTCCGCATCTGAAACTGTTGATACAGTAATTGATCTGAGTAACATTGAGTACACTCTATATTATGAGTTATTGGACAATTGGATAAACTTGGATGGCGGTATCACTATCAGAGATTACGATGGTGTTGTGTCTTTAAACACAGATCCAGCAGGTTCAAATATAGACGCCCACCAAAGCTTAAATTTTATGATCCCGCTAATATACGTAAAAGGACGAGTTGATTTGCCCTTCACAGGATTTTTTGTTGATGGCGAAATCAACATTATTAGCATAGATGGAAACTCTCTCTCTGACACTGCATTTTCCGTCGGTTACGAAAGTGAGATTGGCTTAGGAGCAAAAGCAGGATTTAGAACATTCAGTATGGATGTAGATGAAAGTGATCTATTAGCAGACGTCGAATTCAAAGGCGCCTATATCAGCGCATTTTTTCACTTCTAAGAATCCAAATAAAATCAATCAAAAGGAGTCTATTTAGACTCCTTTTTTGTGCGCGATATGTTATTTATAAGTTGATGTTGCCTGATTCACAAAATAAATTATCACTAAAACGGGTAATCCCATAGCGCTAGCAATTAGAAAGAAGTTTTCATATCCAACCGCATCAACCATAGTTCCAGAGTAGCCTCCAACCGCTTTTGGTATTAAAGTCATTAGAGAACTAAAAAGTGCATATTGAACCGCCGTAAAAGAAACATTGGTTAAGCTAGCTAAATAAGCAATAAATGCCGTACTAGCCAGCCCGCCCGTAATATTATCTGCTGAAATTACTAAATAAAGTAATGTAAGATCACGACCTGCATGAGCGAGTATTACAAAAAATAAATTAGTGATAATTGTCGAGACAGCGCCAACTACTAATATCTTCATCACGCCATACTTTACTGATAGCACGCCACCTAAAAAGCCTCCCAATATGGTCATCACCAAACCAAATGATTTAGAAGCGGCTGCAATTTCAACTTTGCTAAACCCCATATCTTGATAAAACACCAAGGCGATAACGCCCAGTACGATATCCGAAATTCGATAAAGCCCAACAAAAAGTAAAATCAATAGTGCTAACTTAAATCCATAACGCTTAAAAAAGTCAGCCACTGGAGAAAATAGCGATTCTTCAATTAATTGCTTTTCGTACCACCTAGTTTTAGAAAATAAAAACAAACCTAAGTACGCAGACATTACACTTATCAACAATCTTAAAAATTCAACCATTAGGCTCACTAAATTTTGATTATCTAGCTTGGCAGTTAGTAGCGTTTTTACCTCAGCGACAGTTATTCCTAAATAATTATATGTAAAAACAAACAAGCTAATTGCGAGAATAAACAATAGTAAAAATCTAACATATTGAATGCTTTCATATTTTGTATTCACCGCTTTATCCACAACCGGTTCCTTAACCAAAAGCGTAGTAAATACACCAATCAACATGATTGACGCCATGATGTAATAAGTTGATTGCCAAGCCGAATAATTATAGCTCTCGCTGGTCGAGCCAAAAGTCTGAGCCAAAAATAATGCTCCCGCACCAGACAAAATCATTCCGCTTCTATATCCTGCGATATAACTTGCCGCCATTAGCGCTTGAATATCAACTTTAACCACTTCTATCCTATAAGCATCAATGATTGCATCTTGTGTTGCTGACGTGAAACCCAATAGGACAACTGCAAGTGCCATCATAGTGAGACTATTTTCACCTAACGAAGGATCTATGCTCCCCATCAATAAAATCGCTGTTATTACACATAATTGAGTTAATAACATCCAGCCTCTACGGCGTCCTAACAAAGAAGTAAAAAAAGGAATCGGTAATCGGTCAATCAATGGCGCCCATAAGAATTTAAAAGAATAACCTAATGCCGCCCAACTAAAGTAAGTCACTGTAGCACGCGCTACACCGGCCTCACTGAGCCACAAAGAAAGGGAGGAGAATATTAATAATAGAGGAATGCCCGAGGACATCCCCAAAAACAACATGCTGATAGTAGCGGGTTGAATTAATTGAGAAACGGTAGCGAATCTAGCGGAAGACATTAATGGGTTCTTGATTAATCCTTTTAGGAATGTGAATATTACAAGAAAGCCAAGTCAAACCCAATATGCTTTTACCTACCGCACCTGAATGTACGGCACTTTTAATCGATTATGCATAAAAACCAAGAAAAATATTCCACTATCAACATCATAGGTGCTGGGTGTATGGGTCATTTAATGACCATGCGTATTAACCATAAATGCATAGACTCCAACTATGAGAACCTAAACTCTGATTCCTCACTCACTAAATTAACCGCACGCTTAATTACAAAACATCATAATTCAGTGGCGACAATCAATTACACCTCACCAAATGAGCAGTATAGTGATGATATACATTATTTCGCATTAAACAGTTGGGAAGCATCAGACGTCATCATAATTACAATAAAGGCGCCTCAATTAGAAGGGTTATGTAAAAAACTGGCAGAACTCACTCAATTAAATAAAATTAGTTCTGACACGCCAATAATATTAATGATGAATGGCATGGGATTGATTGAACTTGTTGAATCTTACTTACCTAATAGCCCGGTATTTCATGCGGTCACCACCCACGGCGTCAAGTTTGAGAAAAACGTTCTAATTCATAATGGACGGGGAGATACCTATGTGGGAAGTCTCCACCAAAAGTCATTCCCACATTTAAAGTCCTTATGCGCCATGCTCGATCGATACTTACCCAAAGTCTATGAAAGCCAGGATATTCAAGCAAAACTTTGGAGAAAGCTATTTATCAATTCTGTTATTAACCCTTTGACGACCATTTACCAAGTAAATAATGGCGCTATTTCCAGTGACTCTCATTTAAATCGTGAAGCGTTGTTACTTTGCAATGAGCTTACTCCGATCGTCTCACACACAAATACTTATGAAAATGCTGAGCAGTTATTTACACAAGTTTGCAAAATAGCGGAACAAACGCAAAATAATATCTCCTCTATGTGGCAAGATCATTTAAATCAACGAGTTAGCGAAATTGACAGTATTACCGGCTACGTGCTGAAACAAGCTAATCGTTTAGGAGTTTCTCTACCACTTCACAGCGAAATTTATAGAAAAATCAAAAGACTAGAAAATCAATTCTAACTCTGTCACAATTTCATGCTCAGTATCAGCTAACCTCGCATTCTTCTGATATTCTTTAAAATGTTATCCATTAAATTAATCATTATAAATAGTTATCAATTATAATGATGAAAGCAATTATTACTATTTCCCAAAACATATTGCGTTACATAGAATAGCGGAGCATTAAATGTCACCAACAAATAAAATACTTGCCATTTTGCTACTTTCAGGCCTCCTGTTCACCTTTTTGATAATGGGTAGTGCCTCAGATCAAGCAGCATCAGCTGAAAATGATATCGATGTCGCAGAAAACGCCGCAGATCAACTAAATTTACAACTAAACGACAACATTACCGCCCTAGAAAAAGGTCTTAAAAGCTTATCTTATAATCCATTTTGGCAATCATCTGCAGTCGCTGAATGGCCAAATTGGCTACGCTCACAAAAAGAAATCTATCAAGCGGCAGGCTTAGATGTAATAGGTGTATATTCAAAAACAAATGACACTCTGTACATGGGAAAATCCATGTTGTTAGGGAAAAAAGCACTAGCAGGCCAACTTGGCGATCTAGCAGATCCTATTAAAAGACTATTTAACAAAAATGCAGATATCAAATTAATCCAGCTTTATAAAAATCAGCCTTCTATCTTTTTGTTAGTACCTATCCGGTCGGTTGAAAATGAGATTATTGGAAGTCTGATTGGAGTGAAAATATTAAGTACACAGCGTTTAAAAAATTATCACTATACTTCAAAAGCGCCGGTGGCCATATTTAACAATAATAGTATTCACTCTATTAGCTTGGAATCACACCCAGATGCAAATGATTTTAATGCGGTAAATATTGATTGGCCAAGTGAAATACAATCAAGTGTTTGGAAGCTTGCGTTACTTGTCAGAAAAGATGCAGTCGGTTCCGCAGGGACGCTTTCTATAATTCTTGCTCTTGGATTAACATTTATCACCTTGTTTTTAGTTTGGCAGCAATTACGAACCAGTCAATCAAGCATGAATAAGTTAACTGAATCACTCGATATTGACTTACCCATCGCAGAGCAAATTAAGCGATTATCTAATTTACAAAGTGAAAGTCATGATCTAAATCTTTTAGATTGCAGCCAAGCAATTAGAGCAAGGTTTGAACAACTATCCCAACAGAAAAAAGCATTCGCGATTGAGGCGAGGAAGCTGCAGGAAAAAGTACAAAATCTTAAGTCGGATCAAGCTGAGTTACAAAATGAAAGAGACTTTGCTGTAGCGGCGCCTAGGTTAAAGTCTGAATTTTTATCGCGCATGGGCGATGAAGTTACTACGCCCATGAAATCAGTCGTGAGTATGTTGCGTTTACTCTCTGAATATCCATTTGAACCGGAACCAAAACAACTTTTGAGTATTGCAAAGCGATCCACAAGAACCTTGGTTGATAATCTCAACAACATATTGGACTTTTCAAAACTTGACGCGCAAATGTTAAAACTTAAAACTAACCAATTTAGTGTGAGAGAATTAATTGATGATTTATCTTCTGAGCTCTCGCATTTTGCTAATGAAAAAGAACTTTCCCTACAAGCAAGCAGCGATCCAGACGTGCCAGCGACCGTCAGAGCTGATTTATATCGAATAAAGCAAATCTTACGTAATCTGTTAGGCAACGCTATTCGCTTTACCAAATCAGGTGAAGTGTCTCTTTATGCCGATACAACAATGAAATCGGGTAAACAATTGCTTAGATTTACCATCACAGATACTGGAATTGGTATTCCGCCAGATGCCCAGAAAGAGCTATTTGACTCATTACAGCAGACAACAAAACTAAGCAATAGTAGTTTCGCAGGTCGACTTAGGTTAATCGTCTCTAAAAACCTTGCAGAATTAATGGGTGGAGAGATTGGCGTAATCAGTGAAATAGGGAAAGGTAGTCAATTTTGGTTTACAGTGAACTACAAATAGAAAGATTTACTCTGGCTTATATGCCAGAGTTTACAAAATAAAACAGAGAATTAAAGTGCTTGCTGTAACTCGTTTTCTGACAACAACTCACTGATTTCATTTCTTAAAATTTCAAGTGGCATTGGTTTGCTGAATACTCTGTCTGCCCCCATTCCCTGAGCGAATTCCAAATAACTCTCGGGATCGGCAGAACCACCGCCTGAGTATGCGATGATTTTTAAATCTGGGTAACCTTCTCTCACTTCTGCAATAAATTCTAAGCCTTCTTTATTAGGCATTAGAATATCAGTGATGACTAAATCAGGCGCGCTATGATCAAAACAAGCTAGTGCAAGCTCGCCATCTTCCGCCATAATTGGCTGATGTCCATCCAGTTGAACGACTTCACTCAGAAGATGAAGCATTTGTGGATCATCATCAACTAGTAAAATTAATGCCATATTGGCTACCTCCCTTTAATATCCCTATCATTTGTATTAACATCTTTTAGCTTAGCTCCATTGTCCAACTCAATTATAGCCTACAAAATAGCAGTTTTATAGTGACTTAACGCTTCAAAATAAACTATGTTACACAAATACAACAAGCAGATTAAAATTTAAGACTGAAATGCCTTTAAAAGTGACCTCTCCTCCTATTTCTTTCGACAACATTGAATTAATTTTCGAACATCCCGATTTTGTGATTGTGAATAAACCAAAGGATATATCTTTTCATACAGAAAAAGTGTGGCCTGGATTTTTTGAAATTGTCAAAGCAAGTCTAAAGATGCCATTATGGCCAGTACATAGACTCGATAAATTGACATCTGGCATTATAATTTTCGCAAAAAGCCAAAAGGCCGCCGAGCAGTTTAGACAAATATTCGAAAATAAAAAAATAGAAAAAACTTATATTGCCTTGAGTGATAAAAAG
>JBMYPE010000051.1:0-9044 GCA_049600015.1 Kangiellaceae bacterium | reverse complement strand
ACGCCAATAAACGATTTTCTAAAACACCGTCTGAAATCCCTTCTGAAAACTATGTAAATGCCGTTAGAGATAAACGGCAATATTTTAAAAATAAAAATCAGCTAGGTGCAGATCCTTGGGAAAGTTTGGGACCAGAATTTGTAGGTGGACGTACCCGGAGTATTATTTTTCATCCTGATACGTCGGATATTATGTATGCGGGCGGAGTTTCTGGAGGTGTTTGGAAATCAACTGACGCAGGAGCATCTTGGCTGCCTATAGCTGATGATTTAGAAAATATTGCGGTAGTTACTCTTGCGATTATCCCTAACTCCCCCAATATTATTTTAGCTGGAACAGGTGAAGGGGTTTATGTTGGTCGACCTATTGTTAGAAGCCGTGGTGTGGAAGGTAACGGTATATATCGCTCCACAGACGATGGGCAAACTTGGCAAGCCGTCACTCAAACTTTAAACAATCCTGACTTCAAGTTTGTAAACAAAATTCGTGCCGCTCAAGACGGTACTTTATTTGCCGCAACTATTCGCGGAGTTTGGCGCTCATCAGATAATGGTGACTCTTGGACGTTAATGCTCGATCAGGCTGATCGGGTGGGCGGTTGCCACGAAATTGAAATTCAACCATCAAGTAGCCCCAATAGTTTGCTGACATCTTGTGGGAGTTTCGAGACAGCGGCAGTTTTCAGAAGCAGTGATAATGGAAACAGCTGGAGCAGTGTTATTGAAGAAGATAATCAAGGCAGAACTACTATCGCCTATGCTCCCTCAAATCCGCAGCGGGTTTATGCATTGTCAGCGCAAAATCAATTTGGTGAATTTCCTTACGGTTTAAAAGGACTCTATCGTTCAGATGATGGTGGTGATAATTGGCAACTAGTTGCAAGCCCTACTTCTACAAATCCCAATAGCCGTTCAATGTTATCAACTACTAATTATGTATTTGATTGCTCCAACACCGGAGAATACCAAGCCGGTAGATTGGCTGGTGGCGGTTGGTACTACAACTTAATCGTGGTTGATCCGACTAATGAGGATCGAATTTGGACTGGAGGATTAGATCTTTGGCGATCGGACGATGGCGGTGAAAATTTTAGCTTAGGCTCTTTTTGGTGGGCGAATGATGATGAAGCTAGTTACATTCATGCTGACCATCATTTATTAATTTATCATCCAAATTACGATGCGACTACTGAGACAAGACTGTTCGCCGGAAATGACGGTGGATTGTGGCAGACAAACAATTCAACAGATAGTTTAGCGAGCAATAATTGTGATTCTTCAACCAGCAGTGTTGATTGGCAAACACTTAATAATAATTATGCGGTTACTCAGTTTTATCATGGTTCCGTATCAAAAGATGGGAAGACTTTAATTGGTGGCTCTCAGGATAATGGAACTCAGTGGCGCTCAGAAGAAGGAACTTGGGAGTTAATAAATGGAGGTGATGGTTCTTATTCTGCCATAGATCCAAAAGATCCAACTAATGTCTATGTGTCCTCTCAATATGCATTTCTTGTCAAATTAAAAATCCAAGAAGGTGACAATGAGGCGACCAATATTACGGGTGATTTTTCTAACGCTCCAGGTTTATTTATTACACCATTTACTCTTGATAGAAATGATAATCAACGATTGTTTTTAGCGGGATTGGCTCTTTGGCGTGGTGGAACTGACGGTCAAAGCTGGGCTAAGATAAGTAGTGACGAATACACAATGAATTTTATTGATGGTCTATCCGCCGTCGCTGTTCAGCCGGGCAATTCGAATCTAGTTATTTTAGGTGGAACTGATGGTCATATTTTCCGACATACTTCTGCATTATCTGGTCATAGTAACTTTGAAATGGAGAAAATTAAAATTGCTGATGGATATGTATCTTCGGTCAATTTTGATCGTAATAATCCCAATAAAGTAGTAGCAACGGTTTCAACTTTTGGCGAGTTACACGCTTGGTTAAGTGAAGATGCGGGATTAACATGGGTTGCCATCGACCAAGCTGGCTCAGAGGGATTACCTGATTTACCAACTCACGATATTATTGTAGCTCCGCATGATACAAATATTTTATATGCCGGTACTGATGTTGGGGTTTACGTTAGTAAAGACAATGGTGGTACTTGGTCACCTTTAACTAGCGGTTTACCAAATGTTCCTGTTGAGGAGTTGGTTTATCGACGCAATAATCAGCAAACAAGTTTATTTGCTTTTACCTATGGTAGAGGCGTTTTTAAGAGCCAAATCACTAACGTCATTAATATTGCACCTTCCGCTTTAGAAGCGTCAGCTAGTTTGACAGTAGAACAAAATGCTTCATTAGCGTTTGATGCCTCTGAGTTTTTTGATGATCAAAATGATGATACTTTGACTTATACTGCAAATGACTTACCTGCCGGTTTATCTATTTCATCCGATGGGTTTTTATCTGGATCGGTGAGTGCCCCAGGAAATTACACAGTAATATTGATAGCTTCAGATAGTGATTTAACCGCTAATATGCCATTAAATTTAGAAGTAACAGAATCTATACAAACTGCACCATCATCATCTGGTGGCAGTGGCGCTCTTTTCTATCTAATTTTTTGTTTAATTGGTTTCTACCAATATCGAAAAAATTAGTGCAAGGCAGTGTAATGTTTATTGAAAAGTAATTCTTTTAATTGAGATTTGGATCTTCCGCAATTGGCATTTCAAACCAAAAGGTAGATCCTTTTCCTTCTTCGCTTTCAAACCCAATTCTCCCGCCCATCATTTCTATAATGTTTTTAGTCACAACCAACCCTATTCCTGTTCCTGTGATAGAAGAATGCTCTTGTCCGAGTCTATTAAAGGAAGAGAATATTTTAGATTGATTTTCCGTTGATATGCCCACACCGGTATCGAAAAATGCAACAGTTAAAAATTTATTGTTTGGTTTGGTTATTGATATTTTAACAGATCCATTTTTCTTATTATATTTGATAGCATTTGATAAAAGGTTGATGACGATTTGTTTTAGCTTGGTGAAATCAGAAATAACAAAACGATTTTCATGAGGTAAAAGGCTAACTTTAATGTTACTTTTTTCAGCAATAATTTTGGTTAATGTAATGCTTTGATTAATTATTTCTCTAAGATCGATGGGCTCTAAAGAATATTTCACTTTTCCCGCTTCTATGGCAGAAAGTTCTAATATGCCATTTACTAGTTCTAGCAAGTGTTCGCCTGAGCCGGTTATATAGTTTACTTTTTCGAGTTGGTTACTATTTAATTTTGATTGACTATCATTTTCTAATAATTCACTGAATCCTATTATGGCGTTTAAGGGTGTTCTTAGTTCATGACTCATGGAAGATAAAAATTCTGATTTTGCTTTTGAAGCTTTCTCTGCTTCAATTTTTGAGTTATGTAGCTCTTGTTGAATGTTATCATTAGAAATGGCAAGACCGATCATAGAGCCTATCGATTCTAATAGTTCCATTCTAGATACGTGAATTGAAGGATAAATATCGGTATACAAGAACAACACACCTAATACTTTATCGGAATGTTTTAGTGGGATAATGTAATGGCCATGTGGTTGAGTTTTATCGTTATGATAATCTCGACCATTATCTTCAAAGCAATTATTAGACACATGTATTTTACCAGTGATAGCAACTTTGCCACATAATCCTTCACCCAGCGTGACCCGCTCACCCATATCTAAATCAACTTCGAAATTGCCATGAGTAACTTGTAAGTACAATTCATTAGAATTTTCAGGTAACAAAAAAACGCCTGATTTTTTTTGATCTTTAATTGAATCGAATACACTCAAAATGTTTAGCACATCTTTCATTCGTTTTTTTAAAGGTGCGAGCTCTTGTAGTTTTTGTGAAATTTGGAAAGTGACTTGCGCATTTTGTTTGACGAGTGAGTCTTGTTTTTCTGCTAGAACAAACTTAGTAATATCTGTTCCAGTACAAATATAGCTGTCAGGTTTATCTATTTGATCAATAAAGGGTGTTATAGTCGCATCGATCCAAAATACATTTCTGTCTTTTGAGATGAATTTCACTTGACCTTGCCAAGTGCTCCCTTCCCTAACCGTTTTTTGAATAGATTCCAAATAACTACTTTCAACTTCTGCATCTAAAAGCTCTTTAATATGCAAGCCATTTAATTCATCCTTTCGATAAAGCAAAAGTTTAGAAAATTTGCTATTGATATAAGTGATTTTAAACTTTTCATCCGCAGCGACTACTAGAGAGTGTAATTCTTCCGCTTGTTCGTAGGTATCAAATGCATATTTATCATTAGCATTTTCAAGTCTTACTTTAATGTCCTTTATTGCAGCAGCATGTGCTTTGATAGTATTAAAAACAAAAAGTACAAAAAAACAAAATAGTATTAAAAATAAATCATCAGCATAATTATTTTTTTCAAAATGTAACAATGTTAATATGGGTAAATATAAAATAATGCCGTACAACAACAAAATACTGCTGCTTGATAATTTAGTGATACTTGTTAAAGAGATACCAATAACGGTAATCACAATAATACTTTGAGAAATGGGTTGCATGGGGAAAAGTATCATTAGAAATGCTGCCCATGCAAAAGCAGAAACTAACGATAATAACTTAAACCGATAACCCCAAAGTTTAATGTTCTTAATGCTTAATTTGTTTTTAGCATAAAAGAACTTATCCAAAGAACAAAAAGCATGTGAGATTACAACAAATATTAGAGCGACTGAGCTAGTCTGCGAGTTCATTGATTCTTCAGCTAGGATAAAGTAAACCAAGCATGCAATAATAAGCGAAATTATTGTTGATTGATCAACAAAAGAATACAGTCGCTCGAGTTGAATAGATAAATGAGTTTCCTTATGCAGCATCGAAGATTCTCAAATAAAAGGTTGGATAAGTAAATATTTTATAAATGATCATGGTTTTCTAGAGGCCATTGTTTTAACCAATAGGTTGCTTCATTGACTGGCATCGGCTTAGCGATAAAATAGCCTTGAACAACATCACATCCAAGCTCTTTAACAAGATTCCAATCATCTAAATCTTCAACGCCTTCTGCCACTGTAGATAAGTTAAGCTTGTTTGCAAGGTGTATACTTGATTCTAAAATGGCTTTAGATTTTTTATTGGTGCTTCCTCCATGAACAAAAGAGTAATCCAATTTTAATTCACTAAAAGGTAAGTTTTGTAATTGGTTCATACTTGAATATCCGGTACCAAAATCGTCGATTGAAAGTGCGAAGCCTTGTAATTTTAATCGAGCTAAAACTTCCATGGTTGCGGTTAGATTATCTGTTAAGCCACTTTCGGTTACTTCAACAATAATATTACCCGGAGCAATTTCAAAATTTTTAATGGCTTTACCGATCAACTCAGGAAGCTCCAAATTCTGCAATGAGTTCATAGAAAAATTAACGGCAAATTTTAAGGTGGGGTAATCTAGTAACCACTTGGCAGCTTGATGTATGACTTGTTCAAACATTATTCTCGTTAATTTATCGATTAAATTATTTTCTTCCGCGAGTGGAATAAATAAATAGGGTGGGATGATCCCTTGCTCAGGATCGATCCATCTAGCAAGCGCTTCAAATCCTACAACCGATTTGGTCTTGATATCAATTTTAGGTTGGTAATAGGCAATGATGTGGTTTTGTTCAATCGCGTTTTCTAATGCAGAAACGGTGATGCCAGTTTTCTTAGGTTGATTATAAGAGCGAGTGACTTCATTTTTGTTTTTAAAAAAGATTTTGAATAAATCCACAAGACTCTGTGGGGTAATTGGTTTTTGTAGACTACCTAGTAGATTTAAGTTATGTGCATTGGCCAAAGCGGATACGGCACTTAGAATGTTAGAATCTGCACCGCTACTAATTATGATGCCGCCTTTAAAACTCCAACGCGTGAGATGACGCAATAAAGTAACGCCGTCCATCTCAGGCATATTGAGGTCGCAAATTATGATATCAAACTCTCTTTCATTCTCGGTGATCATGTTGAGTGCAACATCGCCTCGAGGAGCAGAAGAGATATTGTCAATTTTTAGTTTGAGCAGAAGAATCTTGATATAGTCCAGCATAAATGGATCATCATCAATGACTAACACATTGGTACCAGATGGCGCTTGGAAACTGAATTCTGAATCTTCACTCTTATTGATTGATCCTGAGTTGGTAAGTTTCAATTCATCATCAAAATGAAGATTAATACTATTTTCAATTGATTTTAGATCATCATTTAACGAGTGAGCGAGCTCGATTGTTTTTTGCCAATCCTCGGGTAATGAAGATTCTATCTGACTAATAGTGTTGAGCATGAGCTCTGCTCCAGCGGAACCGACAGAAGGTTTGAGTTTGTGAAGCGCAAATTCCACTTTTTGTTTTGAGCGTGTTTCGCAGGCGGAAATGGTATCGGATATATTGCTAGGTAACGTTTCTAAAAGTGAATTTAAAAATTGTTTTTGAATGATCGGGTCATCACCGATTAATTCTGTAATAGTAGAAAAATTGACAATGATTCGTGAGCTTTTCACACACTGATTACTGTTTTCATTAATGCTTTCATCCGAATTATTTTTCTCTTCAGTTTTTAAAGGTATCCACTGGTTAAGCGTTTCTTTAAGTGATTTGAGTTTAATCGGTTTAGACAAATATCCATCCATGCCTTTAGCTAAGCATTTTTTATCTTCACCCTGCATTGCGTTTGCTGTGACTGCAATGATGGGTATGTGACCACCATTTCGTTTTTCATGTTCTCGAATTGCATCAGTTAGCTCAAATCCGTCCATTACGGGCATATTACAATCCGTAAGTATTAAGCTATATTTTCCACTACTCCATTTATCATAGGCTTTTTCTCCGTCTTCCACTACATCTACCAAATATCCTAAGAGTTCTAGTTGTTGAGATATCAGTACTTGATTTGCCGGATTGTCTTCGGCTAATAAGAGATGTGTAGGCGTGCTGCTTTCTTCTTTGTTATTTGTTTCTTTGTTAGGCTGTTTTGCAATTTCTATCTTGAGTTTTTCAATTTCTTTGTTTTTATTCTCTACCTTTTTTCTTAACTGAGTGTTTTTAAAAGAGAGATAAATATTGTTTCTGATTAAACTGATGACATTTGAGCTTGGAGGTGTTTGTTCACATGAAAAACTTATAATTCTTAAATTGTTGTTTAAAGGAAAATTGACATACCAGTATATAGGTTCATGAATAAATTCATTGTGGAATACAAACCCATTGTGTGTAAATTTTCCTGCAGTGTTTAAATTGTTTGCAATATTGAGGATTAAATCATTGTCACCAAATGATGTTAGGTCGGTTGGTTTATTATGGTTATTAAACGCTTTAACTAAGTGTTTTTGCATTAACTCATGATCGTTTGTTATTGCCTCTAGCAAAAAAGTATAAGTAAACCCAATTTTAGCTAATGATGAATAGTTGTTTTTGCTGGGAAATACCAAATTTGTAATTCTCTTTTTATTCAATGGAAGCGAAATCCGTCTGCTTGTTTTGGGCTATTTTTTAGTGAATATCGATAAGGCTAGGCGATCACTAAAATTAACTTCAACCTTCGCTAAAAATAACTTGTGAGGGTCTATAAGAATTAGTACAAAATAGCCATTTTGTCAAAGTTAGTGGGGACAATTGAACCACTTATTGATTGTGTTAGTATTCACTCTAAATTAGGGGATTATAGATATGAAAATAATAAAATTAGCTATTCTTGTTGCAACAATTGCCTGCCTGTTAATTCTAGGCATCTCTAAAGCAGATATTAAATACACCGATCAACAGAAACTACATCATATAGTTAAACAAGTATCCTCAAAAAATATAGAACAAGACATTAGAAAGTTAGTGAGTTTTGGTACTCGCCACACTCTTTCAGAAACTAAATCAGCTACACGCGGCATTGGAGCGGCTAGGCGCTGGATTAAGTCAGAGTTTGAAAAGATATCAAGTCAATGTAATGGATGTCTTGAAGTTTATTTTCAAAAAGAAACTATATCTGGAGAGACCAGAATCCCTGAACCTACCGAGGTTGTGAGTGTAATCGCTGTTTTAAAAGGAAAAACCGACGCCGGGCGCTATGTGATTATGTCCGGTGATATTGATTCCCGCGTCACCGATCCAATGAACTTTACATCTGACTCTCCGGGCGCTAACGATAATGCATCCGGTCTAGCTGGTGTTTTGGAAGCCGCTCGAGTTCTTTCTCAATATCAATTTAATGGTTCGATTGTTTTTGCTGCCCTAGCAGGTGAAGAACAAGGGTTATTTGGTGGGAAAATAATGGCTAAGCAAGCCCAAAAGGATGGATGGCGAATCAAAGCAGTCTTAAACAACGATATGATTGGCAATATCGCGGGCATCAATGGTGTGATAAATAATACAACCGCTCGTATTTTTGCAGAAGGTACAAGGCAAGGAGAAACACCTCAACAAGCAAAACAAAGGCGATTTACAGGTGGCGAGGTTGATTCGCCCACAAGAAATTTAGCGCGTTATATTGACACAATGGCTGACCGTTATATTCCTAATCTAGACACTATGATGATCTACCGTTTAGATCGATTTGGTCGTGGAGGCCATCACAGACCTTTCAATGACTTGGGTTATCCAGCCGTACGAATTATGGAAACCAATGAAAACTACAATAGGCAGCACCAAGATTTACGAGTCGAGAAAGGTATTAAATATGGTGATACTGTCGATGGAGTGAACTTTGATTATGCGGCAAAACTCACCGCCTTAAACGCGGTCTCTTTAGCTTCAATGGCATGGGCACCAAGTCCTCCGGCCAATGTAAAAATAAGTGGAGCGGTACAGCCGAGCACCACATTAAGCTGGGCAAAAGCTCAATCAAATGAAAAAAACATTATTGCAGGGTATAAAATATATTGGCGATTAACGGATGTGTCTCAATGGCAAAACAGCTTATATGTTGGCAATGTTAATGAGTTTACATTAAAAAATATTGTGATTGATAATTACTTCTTTGGCGTGGCGAGTGTTAGTAAAGAAGGATTTGAAAGTCCTGTCGTTTTTCCTGGGGATGC
>JBMYPE010000050.1:0-9059 GCA_049600015.1 Kangiellaceae bacterium | reverse complement strand
GCGAGAGGTTGCGACAACACTAGAGAGCATGTCGAATTTTATTATGCAGAAGATATTCAACATGATCCCAAGTTTGATTTGATGCTAAAAAATAACGCAGAAAGATGGCGAACTGTATTTCTCGAAGATGTTTCTGTTGTGGAAGGAATGCAAAAAGGCCGTCAAGGAACTATGTTTGATGGCGGTGCATTTTCACCTGTTTTGGATAATGGAACACATTGTTTTCACCAGTGGGTAGCGAGTCAAATGGTAAAAAATGGTAAACAAAGCTTGGATGTAGACTAATTGAATAATTATTACAAAAATTTTGTAGCAGGTGAATGGAAAGACGCCATTACAAAAATTGAGGTTACCAATCCGGAAACAGGTGAGATTTTTGCGAATGTGGCAGAGGCAAATTTTTCTGATGTGGAGGAAGTAATTGATGCGGCAAGAAAATGTGTTGATTCTGGAATCTTAACAAAAGATCGCCCCAAAGAAAGGACCAGGTTGTTATTAAAAATAGCTAAGAACATTCGACAAATTGGTATTTCAGAAGGAGCTGAATTGCTCAGCAAAGAAAACGGAAAAAGTATTGCTGATGCTCAGGATGAGTTTGATACAGCGGCCCGCTATTTTGAATACTACGCTGGTATGGCGGATAAAATTGAAGGCAAATCAATTCCACTAGGTGACGGTTATATTGATTTTACTATTTATGAACCGATTGGCGTTTCTTTACAAATAGTTCCTTGGAATTTTCCTGTCGATATTTGCGCTCGATCATTAGCACCTGCGCTTGCAGCAGGAAATGCGGTCATCATTAAATCACCAGAAATAACGCCGCTGGCGATTACTTTAATCGCAAAAGCTTGTCAGCAGGCAGGGTTGACTAATGGCGCTTTGAGCATTTTGTGTGGGCTAGGATCTACGATTGGAAATGCCTTGGTAAGCACCCCTGACATTGATCAAATTGTGTTTACTGGTTCGGTAGAAACAGGAAAACATATTTTGAAAACAGCCGCCGAAAACGCGACGCCTTGTATTATGGAATTAGGTGGAAAATCAGCAGCAGTCGTTTTTGAAGATGCAGATATTAATCAATTTGTAGCGAGTGTGGCATGGGGAATATATTTTAATGCGGGACAGATTTGTTCGGCAATGTCTAGAATCATAGTTGAAAGAAGCATCTATCAAAAGGTGATAAATGCAGTGGTTAATTTATCAAAAAAAGTTCAATTAGGAACACACAGTGAAGTCAAATTTACGCCACTGACGTCAGAGCTTCAATATCAACGAGTGTTAGATAAAATTAAACTAGCCAAGTCACAGGGAGCCGAATTAGTTTATGGTGGAAATGCTGTCGCTGAAAAAGAAGGCTATTATATTGAGCCCACTGTTTTTAAAAATGTTAGTCCAGATTCAGATTTATTTTTAAATGAGGTATTTGGTCCAGTTGTTGCGATACTTCCTTTTGATACAGAACAACAAACCTTTGAACTCGCAAATGCGACTGATTATGGACTGGTATCAGGTGTGTTCACCAATGATTTATCTCGAGCTTTAAGAGCATCAAGATCATTAAAATCTGGCCAGGTATTTGTTAATGAATGGTTTGCAGGAGGAGTAGAAACACCTTTTGGCGGCATCAAAATGTCTGGCTTTGGACGTGAAAAAGGTCAAGAAGCGCTCTACAGTTATGTCAATACTAAAAACATTGCTATTAAGGTTAATACTATCCACGATTAATTTGCTCAAGTAAAAGTATTCATCAGTTTCTCGTCAAATGGACAGCTAGTAAGACACTCATAGCCTGTTTCAGTAATCGGTACTTGTTCTTCAAGTTTTACGCCATTTTATCCGCCTATTTCAATCCGATCATTATCAATTGGACTACCATCAGCTTTCATCAAAGCCATTTTCAGCTAATATATCTATGTAAATTATTCATTTTGAGATTCTGATTAACTCCATGGGAATGGGCTGTTAGACACAGGATGAAGATTGCCTTCCGCGTATCGTGAAAATCTAAAAGGTTTTAAAAGTGTAGATGTTTTACCACATATATCTTCCGCGACTAATTTACCCACGCCTAACATTTTATAACCATGGTTAGAGTCAGCAATCATGTAACAGTTGTCTCTAATTTTATCAAAAACGGGAAAGCTATCCGGTGTGAATGCACCAATGCCTCCAGAAGGTTCACTGGTATCGTAATGCATCATTTGTCCTGAAAATCTTTTTTGACAATGAGCTAGAGCAGATACCCACATGTGAGAGAAATCTGTGCCTACAATAAATTCGGGTGAAGCAGGACCATATGGATCGATGTTGACTTCATCTGCGCTTTTATCCACAATAAATGGCGCTGCGCCTCCTTGAATCCCACCAAAATGAAAATCGGGTTTATAGTATATACCCCACATCTCGTCCGTGATTAATGAACTGTCTAAGTCACTATAAAGCGGAGCGTCTGTATCTACATGAATCACTGGCGGAATATCGCCATCATTGGTTACTTGCAGTTTTGGATCGACGCCTAAAGTACCTTCTTGCAATGACCAATAAGTCCACATGGGGATATTATTCGCTATTATTCCGGTATCAGGATTTTTTATACTAATCGTTTTAGGCATGTCTAACATGTCCCAAAAATTTCTTATCCAAGGCCCGGCACCAATGACCACATATTCGGTCGAAATATCGCCTTTGTCCGTTTCAACAGAAAGAATACTTCCAGTGTTATCTTGTTTGAATCCAGTCACCTGAATGCCACTCATTATGCGTACGCCAAGCGATTCTAATTTGTCTGCTAGACCATACATGGCTTTAGTATTATTGGCATAACCACCGCGTTTTTCGTGCAATATGGAGGTTATTCCTTGCGCTTGCCAATCATGTAAAATGGCTTGCATATAATGTTTACAGTCAGTTTCACCTTCTATAAAACTGGAATCATAGTCAATGGCTTGTTGTTGTTTGTGTATAGATGCCACATCCTTATGCATTTTCTCACAACTGATTTGCATGTAGCCCACCGGGTGATAACTGTAGGATTTTGGATCGCTTTCCCAGACTTCAACACTATGTTTCATTAGTTCGCGCATGGCTGGTTGAAAATAATTATTCCTGATAACGCCACAGGCAATTCCCGTTGCGCCTGAGGAAATCCCAGACTTATCGAGTACTAGAATTTCTCTACCGCTTCCTTTTCCGGTTGATTTTAATTCTAATGCTAAATGATAGGCCGTGCTTAGGCCGTGTATGCCTGCACCAGCGATGATGTATTTTGAATATTCTGGAAAAGCCATAAAACCCTCAAGTCACTCAGTTGCATTAAGTCTAGATTGGAGTTAATAAAACACTAAAGCTGCACATAGAACTATAACAATTACAGAAAATGTGAATTGTCAAAATTAGACGGGAAATGTTAAAAAAACACTTTGAAAGCAAGACTAAGAAATCATTTCATCGCGTTATATTGAGATTAGAATTATAAGATAAAAATGCTAGGATTCTTCGCGATTAACGGAAAGTTTTCTCGCTTTGGTAGGTGAATGGCCAAATAAATTACGAAAGGATTTACTAAAATGTGAGGCTGAACGAAAACCATTTAAAATGGATATTTGGATGATTGGTAAATCAGTTTGTAAAAGTAATAGACGAGCATTATTTAATCGAATTTCTAAGTAGCACTTGGTCGGAGAGCACTTTAAGTGCTCTTGAAATAATCTTTCTAAATGGCGTATCGATATATTTAATAAAGCGGCTATTTCAGAGGTTTTGATTGGCTCTTCTAAGTTAGCTTCCATTAACGAAACAGCTTCAGTTATCTTTGGCTGATTGACTCCCACTTTATGTCTCATTGAAAGATTCTGAGAATCAGAAGTATCTCTAACCCTTTCTACTAATTCCGAATGAATCACTGCTTTAGCAATATCTTGTCCGTGATGTTCTTCAATTATATGGTAGATCATATCAATTGGTGTTATTCCCCCAGCACAAGTAAAACGATCGCGATCTATTTCGTAAATATCACTAGTCAAATTTAAATGGGGGAATTTTTCTCTAGCTGAGCTCAGATTTTTCCAATGAATAGTGCAACGATAACCATCCAACAATTTAGAGTGCGCAAGAACATAACTTCCTGTGCATAAAGAGCCTAAATTGATGCCTCGACGCGCCAACTCTCTTAAAGCTTTCACCAATGGTTTTGTGCATTGCTCTTCTATATTTATGCCGCCACAGACAAATAATATATCGCAAGTTTCACTGCCTGTGAGTAAATCTTGAGATTGTATGGTGACGCCGCCGCTAGACTGAACTGCGCTGCTATCAACCGAGATGGTTTGCCATGAGTAGTATTCGTTATCTAAATAAACGTTAGCCAACCTGAGAGCGTCGATAGCTATAGAATAAGGTGCCAGTGAAAAACCTTTGAGTATCAAAAATTTGTAATGTTTCTGATATAGACCAGACATTTAGTTTTGTACTCTCATAAGAATATTGATTCCAACCTTTATAAATAAGTTTTAATCGATTGCTTTTTCGAACAGCAATTTTGATTGGTTACTTTGGAATTTCGGACATTAGCATAAAATTCGGTTAACATAATACTGTTTGAAGGAATTAATTTTGCTTAACTTACTCTCAAGGTAGATTGCCGTAATTAAGACTAGCTAGGTCGCAATATGCAAAATAGTAAGTTTAACTATCCTTTATCCTCCTCATCGTAAGCTCATATATTTTAGGAATGAATTATGTCAAAGTTAAACAAAGTCTATTTGTCAGATATAGAAATTGCACGTGCCGCTAAAATGCGACCAATACAAGAAATAGCGGACAAGTTGAACATAGATGCAGAGCACGTTATCAACTACGGACAACATAGAGCAAAAATTTCTAGATCTTATCTAGAAAGCCGAAAAGAAGCTAAACAGGGTAAGCTCATTCTGGTTGCTGGAATCACTCCCACAAAAGCAGGTGAAGGTAAAACCACGACGTCAGTCGGATTAGGCGATGGCTTAAATAAAATTGGCAAAAATGTCGCAATTTGTTTGAGAGAACCATCTCTTGGTCCGTGTTTCGGTATGAAAGGTGGAGCTGCTGGAGGCGGGCAAGCGCAAGTAGTGCCAATGGAAGAAATTAATCTTCATTTTAATGGTGATTTTCATGCCATAGGTGCCGCACATAATTTGCTTTCGGCCATGATCGACAATCACATTTATTGGGGAAACGAGTTACGCATAGATGTTCGTAAAATTTCTTGGGGTCGCGTAATGGATATGAATGACCGTGCACTGAGACAAACGACTGCAGGATTAGGCGGTGTGTTTAATGGTTTCCCTCGAACGGATCATTTTGACATTACAGTTGCATCTGAAATTATGGCTATATTTTGTTTAGCCAGTGATTTAAAAGATCTTCAAGAGCGAATTGGCGAAATAATTGTTGCTGAGTCGTTAGATGGAGAACCCGTTTTCGCTCGACAACTTAATGCAGTTGGTGCAATGACGGCTTTGTTAAAAGATGCGATTCAGCCAAACTTAGTACAAACTATGGAAGGTACTCCATGTTTCATACACGGCGGTCCATTTGCCAACATCGCTCATGGCTGTAATTCAGTTATCGCCACAAAAACCGCTTTACAACATGCAGATTATGTAGTGACCGAAGCCGGATTTGGCGCAGATTTAGGTGCTGAAAAGTTTTTTGATATCAAAATGAGACAGTCTGGATTAAAACCTGATATGGCAGTTATTGTAGCCACTATTCGAGCCTTAAAAATGCATGGTGGAGTAGAGCAAGACGACTTATCTAATGAAAATACTGAAGCATTAGAAAAAGGATTTTCAAATCTTAAACGCCATGTGATGAATACCCGCAAATTTGGAATTCCAGTCATGGTCGCTATCAATAGTTTTGTCGCGGATACCGACGCCGAGCGTCAATGTTTGATGGATTTATGTGCAAAAGCGGGTATTGATATCACCGAGTCCAATCATTGGGAAGAGGGTAGTGCAGGCAGTGAAAACCTAGCCAAAGCAGTGGTGAAAACTCTTGATGAGCAGCCTGCTAACTTTCAATTCTTATATAACTCACAGCTTTCCTTATGGGAAAAGACGCATACAATTGCACATGAGCTTTATGGTGCCGACAATATTATTGCTGATACTAAAGTTCGTAAGCAATTTGCTGACTTTCAGAAAAAATATGGTGATCTGCCAATCTGTGTCGCCAAAACACCTCTGTCCTTTAGTACCGACCCCTTATTAAAGGGTGCGCCTTCAGGACATGTGATCCCTATTATGAACCTGCGCTTATCTCATGGCGCTAAATTTATTGTTGTTATTTGCGGCAGTATTATGACCATGCCGGGCTTGCCTAGACGTCCTGCAGCAGAAGATATTTACGTGAATGAAAATGGTGATATTGAAGGTTTGTTTTAACTCTAGGAATAATTTAATTCATTTGAAAAATGAGCAAGCATAATGAGTACTTCTTTATGCTTGCTCATAATTGATTTTGAATAAGTGATTAGAAGAATATTATCATGGCAAAATTGACGACGACTTACTGGCGAGATATACCTGCTCAGGTTGTTGCTTCTGAACGAAGAAAAAAAGCAAAAGTATTACTATCCAATCGATTTGCTGAGGCAATTGATAAAGCCGCTATGCGTGCTAATATGGCGGGAAGTGATGCTTACTTGGAACAGTGGCGCAAAGAAATAACTAAATGTTCTGATGATTTGGAATTAGAAGTTGAAAAAGCTTCAAAAAAATTGGAAACTGACTTTTCTGATGAGCGACTCGCTCTTTTAGTCACCAATAAAGGTTTAATCTAATCTAGTCCAGATCAAGTCCGACTAGACCAGTTTAGCCTAGTTGAGTCTAATTATATTTTACTTCTAGATGCGTTTTCCTATTTGTTAATCAAACGAAACATCAAATAGAAATTCGATTTAACCTAGCTTCAATTAATTACTTTTAGAATTTACCATGCTTGCTTCTTTTCTTAAAAATACTTGGCCATTATTTCTCGGTTTAGCATTCTTAATGCTAGGTAATGGCCTGCAAGGCACATTAATTAGCTGGCGAGCGACTTACGAGGGCTTCTCTGCGTCCACAACCGGTTGGATTATGACGGGTTATTATGCCGGATTTTTAGCTGGTTCCATGTATGCACCTAAAATGGTGAATGAAGTCGGTTATATTCGAGTATTTGCTGCGCTTGCTTCTTTAGCATCCACAGCTGTCTTATTACAAGTTTTATTTATTACCGCAGAAAACTGGTTTTTGATGAGAGTGATTACTGGGTTTTGTTTTGCTGGAACTTATGTAGTGGTTGAAAGTTGGTTAAATGCTGCATCCGAAAATGACAGTCGAGGGCAGATGTTGTCCTTTTATATGCTTATTTCTTTTGGAGGCATGGCAGGCGGACAATGGTTGATCAATGTGGCTCCGCCTTCGGGTTTTGAATTGTTCGTTCTGTCGTCAATATTATTATCTTTGGCTTTAATTCCACTATTAATTCGTCAAGTGAAAGTGCCCGAAGTCAGCACTCAAACTAAAGTTTATGTTAAAGAATTATATAAAATTGCACCTGCTGGTGTGGTTGGGCTTTTTGTAGTCTCCATTGCTCACGGTGCGATGTTTGGTATGGGTGCTGTATTTGCCATACAAGCTGGGCTTAAAGTATCTGATATAGCACTATTTATGAGTTCTTTTATTGCCTTAGGCGCATTGGCTCAGTGGCCGCTCGGCTGGCTTTCCGATCAATTTGATCGACGACTTATCTTAATGGCGACTAGCTTAATAGCCGTTCTCTTGTGTGCCATTTTAGCCAGCGTAAATGCACAGACTTGGTTATTTTATCTCCTGTTTGCTTTGATTGGCGCTGTTTCGCTTCCTATGTATTCCATTGCCATTGCACATACTAATGATCGGCTAGAGCCTGAACAAATGGCAGGCGCGAGCAGTACGTTAGTGCTTGTACTTGGAATAGGCTCAATATTAGGACCAACAACGGCTGGTTATCTCCTAACCACCTACAAAGTCGAAGGTTATTTAACTCATATAGGCCTGGCTCATGCAGTTATCGCATTCAGCATGGTCTACTATATGTTCAAACGAGAAGCTGTTGCTGACTACCAACAAACACCTTATCAAGTCGTACCTGCCCGTGTCACTTCGATTGCAATGGAGGCTTTGGCACATGAAGCGGAAGAATTTAGTCACGCGGATGAAACCATTCAGAATGATTTTCCGGCATCAAAAGAAGAATAAGCTAAAAGCCAATCGAATTGAGTCGAAAAGAAAACAGAATTAGAAAGAAAACGCAACGATAAAGATAATTGTCGCGTCCCGTGCAGGTAAATTGCTTAAACTAATCGATACCTTTTGGTTCAGCATCGTCAGCCTTGTGATCTTCCACTACTGCTTTAATTAATGAAATGCCCATTAACACCATCACAGCAGAAAAAGGTAATGCGCCTACAAACATAGATGCTTTTAACGCATCTAAACCACCGGCCAATATAAGCATTGCAATCACGAGCGATAATGCGAACCCCCAAATTCCGATATGGAGTTGACCTTTTTGACTTTTGTTACCGCCGGAATTGATCGTATTCACCACTAATATTGCAGAGTCGGCAGATGTGACCAGAAAAGTGATTAAAAGAAGTACCACCAGTGCTGCAATTATCGTAAATATACTATCCGTTACTAAAAATTTTAAAGTGGTGTAAAGTTGTGCTTGAGGTCCAGCATCAATAATAGCGTGGTTTGCGACACCGTTTAACTCTAATTCTATTGAAGTCCCACCAACAAATGCAAACCAAATAAAACAAATAAAAGAAGGCACAATGACTGTTCCTAAGACAAACTGTCTAATGGTTCGTCCACGTGAAATTCGAGCTAAGAACAGACCAACAAAAGGAGCGAATGCTACCCACCATGCCCAATAAAATACAGTCCAATTTTGTGACTGCCATTGATATAAACTCGCACCAGGTTCATCCTCCGTTGGTGACCAATAGGTCATCAAAATAATGGGGAGCTGCTGAATGTATTCGA
>JBMYPE010000049.1:0-9125 GCA_049600015.1 Kangiellaceae bacterium | reverse complement strand
GGTGATCTGTTTTTAGGGGTTCGCGTACCCGTTATTCGTCAACAAGTTAAAAAGTTCAAAAAGCTCAAGTTAAAACAATCACTCGAGCTTTTAACTAACGATTATCACGAAGTCCGCTTATTTGCTGTATTAAAGTTAGTTGATTTATTTGAGAAAGGAACCGAAGAAGAAAAGAAAGAAGTTTATACTCAATACCTAAAAAATACGCGTTGGGTGAATAATTGGGATCTGGTGGATAGTTCGGCTCATAAGATTGTCGGTGCTTATCTATACGATAAACCAAGAGATATATTGTATCGATTGTCAGACTCAAAACTGTTATGGGATAAAAGAATAGCCATGATAAGTTGTTATTATTTTATAAAGCGTGATGATTTTAATGACACTCTAAAACTCTCAGAGATTTATTTAACAGAATCCCATGATCTAATGCATAAAGCTGCCGGTTGGATGCTAAGAGAAATGGGCAAAAGAAATTTTGAATTAGAAGATCAGTTCTTAGCAAAACATTACAAGAAGATGCCAAGAACTATGCTTAGGTACGCGCTGGAGAAATTTCCTAAAGAAAGGAAGCAAGCGTATATGAAAGGCTTGGTATAACAGGTTTGAGCAAGTTTGGATTAAAATAGACTATCTAGTGGTTAATGATCTTAAAAACACTAAATCTAGGTATAATTTTTGTAAAAGTTTAAAAAGCAAAATAAACCCAAGAATAAAAAAATAAGAAAGTAAATATTATCCTCAAAAAAGCCTATTTAAATGCTTTCTGGGGTTGCTTCTATAAGCGTTGATCACTATAATTTGCGCCGAATTTAGCTGGATGATTTTTGTTCGATTTAATCGTACAAATTTCCCGAAAACCTTATAGCAATGGCTAGAGACTGCAGAATGAGTCATTTTTTAGTAAAACAGGGTTTCGAACAGGCAAAAAAGTATCTGATAATTCAAGCAATTATCATTGTTTTAGTGTCAATCACAGCTTTATTAAAAGATTTTCAGATAGCTATCGCATTGCTATCTGGCGGAATAGCGGTTTTTGTTGCCAACCTCTATTTTGTATTGAAAGTTTTCTCCAAGTCAGGAGCGCAAGCGAATAAAGAAGTTGTTCGCGCTTTTTATATGGGAGAAGCAACAAAAATAGTCATTTCGCTTAGCTTGTTGGTCCTCGCTTTCAAAGTGCTTAGCGGAAATGAAGAATATGTTTTGATGGGTTATGTATTGGCTTATTTACTCCAGTGGATAGCACCGTCAATAGTGAAAACACACTAACGTTTTTAGTTAATTTAGTTCAGGGTTGCTGATTTTATGAGCACAGAATCAAGTTCAGGTTATATAAAGCATCACTTGCAGAATCTTCAGGCTTGCTCTACATCTGAAGGTTGGGCTTTTAATACTGCTGAAAATCCTACACTATGCGCGGGAAGTCGCATGGATTCTATCAATGTTGATAGTATGTTTTTCTCCCTTCTCTTAGGTTTTGTTTTTCTTTGGATGTTTAGACGCGCAGCTACAAAAGCCACGACTGGTGTTCCTGGTAAATTCCAAGCTTTTATCGAGCTTATCATTGACTTTGTTGACACTAATGTAAAAGATACTTTTCACGCAAAAAATAGAATGATTGCTCCGCTAGGGTTAACAATCTTTGTTTGGGTTTATATGATGAACCTAATGGATTTGATTCCTGTAGATTGGATTCCGGGGTTGGCGCACGCTATTGGAGTTCCGTTTCTAAAGGTTGTACCTAGTACAGATGTTAATGTGACATTTGCGATGTCAATTTCAGTTTTTATTCTTATCATATTTTTTAGCTTAAAAATAAAGGGCATTGGCGGGTTTAGTAAAGAGTTAATGTTAAACCCATTTAATCATTGGGCTGCCATCCCCATTAATTTAATATTAGAAGGTGCTGCGCTACTAGCTAAGCCGATTTCTTTATCACTTCGATTATTTGGAAACATGTACGCAGGTGAATTAATTTACATACTAATTGCAATGATGGGACTCTATCAGTTGCCATTGCATTTTGGTTGGTCGCTACTACATGTATTAGTCACATTTCTACAAGCTTTTATTTTTATGATGTTGACTGTTGTTTATCTCAGTTTGGCACATGAAGATCACTAATTTATACAATTTTTAATTTTAAACTTAACAATCCTTACTAGGAGAAAATAATGGAAACAGTAATCGGCTTTACAGCAATCGCAGTAGCTATCTTAATCGGTCTTGGTGCACTTGGTGTTGGTATTGGAATGGGTCTTTTAGGTGGTAAATTCCTAGAGAGCGCTGCTCGCCAACCAGAATTAGCGCCTATGCTTCAGGTTAAAATGTTCATCGTTGTTGGTCTATTGGATGCGGTAGCTATGATTGGTGTTGGTATTGCTTTGTTCTTCACATTTGCAAACCCATTTGTTGCTCAATTTGTTGCAGCAACTGCAGGTTAATCACTCTCGCGTCATCAATTAACCGACATTTGAGGAGATACCCGTGGATTTCAATTTAACCCTAATCGGCCAAACCATTGCGATGATCGTATTCGTATGGTTTACCATGCAATATATTTGGCCACACCTAGACGCTGCAATTACTGAGCGCCAGGAAAAAATAGCTGAAGGCTTAGCTGCTGCTGATCGAGGTCAAAATGATCTTGAATTAGCACAAAAGAACGCAACAGAAACAATGCGTGAAGCTAAAGAAAAAGCCGCTGAATTGCTTGATCAAGCTAAAAAGCGTCACTCTGAAATTGTAGATGATGCTAAAGGTGCGGCAAGAGAAGAAGCTGACAAAATAAAAGCTGGTGCGCAAGCAGAAATTGAGCAGGAAGTTCATCGAGCACGTGAAGAGCTTCGCAAGCAAGTTTCTGTTCTCGCAATTGCTGGCGCAGAAAAAATTCTACAACGCAACATTGATGCATCTGCTCAAGCAGATATTCTCGATAGTCTAGTTGCAGATTTATAAAACAGAATTTTAAGATTAAAGGTAGCCCATGGCTGAATTAACTACATTAGCAAGACCTTACGCAAAAGCTGCGTTTGAGTATGCGCTTGAAGCAAAACAGCTGGCTGAATGGTCAGAGTTGTTGAGCTTTGCTACTCAAGTGGTTGGTGATGAGTCTATGCAACAGCTATTAAATAGTCCACATTTAACTAAGGACGATCAACAAGACGCGATGTTAAAAGTCTGTTCAGATATTCAAGACAGTCAGGCGATTAACTTTATTAAGTTATTAGCGCAAAATGGACGTCTAGTTGCATTACCAGAAATTGAAGTGTTATTTAACTTTTTGCGTAGCGAGTTTGAAAAAACAGTTGACGCAAAAATCACTTCCGCTACTGAGTTAGATGAGAAACAAATTGCTCAAATAAAAGAGAAGCTTGGAGCCAGGTTGGGTCGACAAGTTGAAACCAGTGTAGAAGTTAACGCTGATTTATTGGGTGGTTTAATAATTAAAGCAGAAGATTTAGTCATTGATGGTTCGGTGCGCGGTCAGCTTGCCAAACTATCTGATACGCTAAACGTATAAACAGACATAAAACATAGGAAATCTGAGCATGAGTATGCAACTGAATCCATCAGAAATCAGCGAGTTAATCAGACAAAGAATTAACGATTTTGAAGTTGTTTCTGAAGCACGAAATGAAGGTACTATTGTTAGTGTATCTGACGGTATCTTAAAAATTCATGGTCTTGCCGAGGTAATGCAAGGCGAAATGATTGAATTACCAGGCGGTAAATACGGTCTAGCATTAAACCTTGAGCGTGACTCAGTGGGTGCGGTTGTATTAGGTGACTACTCAGAAATCATTGAAGGGCAAACAGCTCGTTGTACAGGCCGAATCCTAGAAGTTCCGACTGGTGAAATGATGCTTGGCCGTGTAGTAGACGCGCTTGGTAACCCAATTGACGGAAAAGGACCTATCGAAGGCGCGACTAATGCACCGGTTGAAAAAGTTGCACCTGGCGTAATTTCAAGACAGTCCGTTGACCAACCAGTACAAACTGGTTATAAATCAGTAGATGCGATGATTCCAGTTGGTCGAGGTCAGCGTGAGTTAATCATTGGTGACAGACAAACTGGTAAAACTGCTTTAGCAATTGACGCTATCATCAATCAAAAAGACACAGGCATTCGATGTGTTTATGTGGCGATTGGTCAAAAAGCATCAACGATTGCTAATATCGTAAGAAAATTAGAAGAGCATGGCGCAATGGCTAACACGGTTGTTGTAGCAGCTTCTGCATCAGATGCAGCGGCACTCCAATTTATTGCACCTTTCGCTGGTTGTACAATGGGCGAATACTTTAGAGATAAAGGTGAAGATGCATTAATTGTTTATGATGATTTAACTAAGCAAGCTTGGGCATATCGTCAAATTTCCTTATTACTTCGTCGTCCACCGGGTCGTGAAGCATATCCTGGTGACGTATTCTACTTGCATTCTCGTTTATTAGAGCGAGCTGCAAGAATTAATGCAGAGCATGTAGAAAAATTGACAGAAGGTAAAGTGAAGGGTCAAACAGGTTCTTTAACTGCATTGCCAATTATTGAAACTCAAGCAGGTGACGTATCAGCATTCGTACCGACCAATGTAATCTCAATCACTGATGGTCAGATTTTCTTAGAAACTGATTTATTTAACGCCGGTATTCGTCCTGCGGTAAATGCTGGTTTATCAGTATCTCGAGTGGGTGGTTCTGCACAAACAAAAATTATTAAAAAGCTTGGTGGTGGTATTCGTTTGGCACTTGCTCAATATCGTGAATTGGCAGCTTTTGCACAGTTTGCATCTGACTTAGATGATGCGACTAGAGAGCAACTTGAGCATGGTCAGCGAGTAACCGAGTTAATGAAACAAATGCAATATGCTCCAATGTCTGTTGCGACTATGGCGGTTTCATTATTTGCTGCTGAAAAAGGTCATTTAAAAGATATCGAATTAACTAAGATTGTCGATTTTGAAGCGGCTATGACTGATCATATGTCTAATAATGAAAAAGCATTGATGGATAAGATCAACGAAAAAGGCGATTACAACAAAGATATCGAAGCAGAATTAGAATCTGCTATTAAGAAGTTTAAGGAAACAGCTACTTGGTAGTTCGTTTCTTTTTGAAATAAAAGTCCCCTCTCGCTTTGGGAGAGGGTTAAGGTGAGGGCAACCTTTTCTTAGCCTCATCGGAAGATGATGGACAAAACTCTAATTATTAACTGGAACAGTCTATGGCGGTCGGAAAAGAAATTCGTACCAAGATTGGTAGTATTAAAAATACTCAGAAAATCACCAGTGCTATGGAAATGGTTGCTGCGAGCAAAATGCGTAAAGCACAAGATCGCATGGAAGCAACCAAGCCTTATGCGGAAAAAATCCGTGGCGTGATTGGCCATTTAGCGATGGGTCATACTGAGTATAAGCACCCTTATATTCTCGAACGCGATGTAAAGCGTGTTGGTTTTATCGTAATTTCAACTGACCGAGGGTTATGCGGTGGTTTAAACACTAATTTGTTTAAAAAGGCATTGGTGACAATGCAGTCGTATCAAGAGAAAGAAGTTGAAATTGATCTTTGCCTAGTCGGATCTAAAGCTGGGGCTTTCTTTAATCGATTTGGTGGAAATGTTGTCGCAAAAACTTCTGGTTTAGGCGACCAACCATCTGTTACAGATTTAATTGGTACAGTTAAAGTAATGTTAGATGCGTTTGATGAAGGCAGAATCGATAGGCTCTATTTGGTACATAATGATTTTGTTAACACGATGACTCAAGAGCCAACCGTTTCGCAATTATTACCGGTTGAAAAACAAGAAGAAGACGAGTTAAAGCATCATTGGGATTATATTTATGAGCCAGATGCTAAAGAAATTTTAGATGTGTTATTAGTTCGCTATATTGAATCACAAGTATATCAAGGCGTAGTTGATAACATCGCTTGTGAGCAAGCATCACGTATGGTTGCAATGAAAGCAGCGACAGATAATGCTGGCGATATTATTGATGAGCTTCAGTTAATATTTAACAAAGCACGTCAGGCAGCAATTACACAAGAAATTTCAGAAATTATCAGTGGGGCGGCTGCTGTTTAAGATAGCTTACCCTAAGCAAGAATTTAGATTTTAAAATTTTATTAATATAAATATCAAACAGAGGAATAAACAATGAGTAACGGTAGCATTGTTGAGATCATAGGCGCGGTTGTTGATGTGGAGTTTCCACGAACTGATGTCCCTAAAGTTTACGACGCTCTAAATATAGAAAACAGCGTTATCGTTTTAGAAGTTCAACAACAATTAGGTGACGGCGTTGTTCGATGTATCGCTATGGGTTCTTCTGAAGGTATGAGCCGTGGAATGAGCGTTACAAATACAGGTAAAGCAATTCAAGTTCCTGTTGGTCAAGAAACGCTGGGTCGAATCATGGACGTTTTAGGCGACCCAATTGATGAAAAAGGCCCAATTGGCGAAAAAGAGCGTATGTCAATTCACCGTGAAGCTCCTTCTTATGAAGATCAAGCAGCGGCTAATGAATTACTAGAAACAGGTATCAAAGTAATCGACTTGGTTTGCCCATTTGCCAAAGGTGGTAAAGTTGGATTGTTTGGTGGTGCTGGTGTTGGTAAAACAGTAAACATGATGGAACTTATCCGTAACATTGCAACAGAGCACAGTGGTTTCTCAGTATTTGCTGGTGTTGGTGAAAGAACTCGTGAAGGAAACGATTTTTACCATGAAATGACAGACTCAAACGTAATCGACAAAGTATCTTTGGTTTACGGTCAAATGAATGAGCCTCCAGGAAACAGACTCCGTGTTGCGTTAACTGGTTTGACTATGGCAGAAAAATTCCGTGACGAAGGACGTGATGTATTATTATTTGTTGATAACATCTATCGTTATACATTAGCGGGAACTGAAGTATCAGCACTTCTTGGCCGTATGCCTTCAGCGGTTGGTTATCAGCCAACACTTGCAGAAGAAATGGGTAAGTTGCAAGAACGTATTACTTCGACTAAAACTGGATCAATCACATCTGTTCAAGCGGTATATGTACCTGCAGATGATTTAACGGATCCATCGCCTGCCACGACTTTTGCTCACTTGGATGCAACGGTTGTACTTTCTCGTCAAATTGCTGAATTAGGTATATACCCAGCGATTGATCCATTAGATTCTAGCTCTCGCCAGCTAGATCCACTAGTGATCGGTCAAGAGCACTATGACGTAGCGCGTGGCGTTCAGTCTGTTCTTCAGCGTTACAAAGAATTGAAAGATATCATTGCTATTTTGGGTATGGACGAATTATCGGAAGAAGATAAGCAAACAGTTACAAGAGCTCGTAAAATCCAACGATTCTTATCTCAGCCATTCTTTGTTGCAGAAGTATTTACAGGTTCTCCAGGTAAATATGTTTCTCTTAAAGATACCATTGCTGGTTTCCAAGGAATCCTTAATGGTGAGTATGATCACTTGCCAGAGCAGGCTTTCTACATGGTTGGTACCATTGAAGAAGCTGTTGAAAAAGCAAAATCTATCTAATAGCCTTATAGAATCTAATAGACAGATAACAGGACACTAAAGATGCCAATTACTTTCCAACTTGAAATTGTAAGTGCTGAAAAATCAATTTTTTCGGGTACGGTCAATGCACTTGTGGCTTCCGGAACACTAGGAGAGCTAGGAATTAATGCGGGTCATGCTCCTTTGCTGACTTCTTTAAAACCTGGAACAATTAAGGTAACCGATACGGAAGGTGAAGATAATCAGTTTTATGTTTCCGGCGGAATGTTAGAGGTTCAACCTCATGTAACTACCATTCTTGCTGATACTGCTGTGAGAGCTGATGATATTGATGAAGCTGCTGCAATTGCATCAAAAGAAGCAGCAGAAGCAGCGATGGCTGACCAAAACTCTGAAATTGAATACTCTAAAGCGGCGGTAGAGCTTGCAGAAGCGGTCGCTCAATTAAGAACTTTGCAAGCGATTCGAAAGCAAACAGGCGGTTAATAATATTTCGATATAGAAACCTTTTTATAAGAAATAACAATGAAAGCGTCTTTAGACGCTTTTTTTGTTTTCTAGTTATGCTTTTAATCAAATATTAAACTATATTTTAGTGACTCTTTTAGACTCTTAATCATTGCTCAAAAAATATGTAAAAATTCCACTTTTGCTATTTTTTCTATGATCATCAATGATTTATAAGTAGAATACTCACTTATAAAAAATCACGGAATACCTCAATAATGGAAATCCAAACTATCATTTTAGCTGCTGGAAAAGGCAGCCGAATGAAATCAGACCTACCAAAAGTTGTTCATCAACTTGCCGGCAAACCACTTGTTCAACATGTGATCGATTCGTGTGAAAATTTAGGCGCTAGCCACGCTCATTTAGTTGTGGGTCACGGTGCAGATATTGTCAAATCAACAGTAGTTGGAAACAAAATTAACCTTTCATTTGCCATGCAAACAGAGCAATTAGGAACAGGTCATGCAGTAAAAATGGCTTTTGATAATCTAAAAGATGATTCGCCTACTTTAATCTTATATGGAGATGTGCCTTTAATTCACCATGAAACACTAGAACAACTTGTCAATGTTTATCGAAAGCATCCAAACGGAATTGCCTTGATGACCTGTAATCTTGAAGACCCAACGGGTTACGGAAGAATTGTTAGAGATGATAATGGAAACGTCACTGGAATCGTCGAGCATAAAGATTCAACCGACGCTCAAAAAACCATAAAGGAAATTAATACTGGAATATTATGTTGTAATTCATCTAGCTTAAAAGGTTGGGTGAACCGTTTAGATAATAATAACTCTCAAGGCGAGTATTATCTGACCGACATTATTGCCATGGCTGTTCAGGATGGTGAAAAAGTTGAAGCGGCGCAACCTGTTAATCTTTATGAAATTGAAGGTATTAATACCCTTAAACAGCTAGCCGACCTTGAACGCGTGTGGCAAAGAAGTCTAGCTGATCAATTGATGGCGCAAGGGGTAACTTTACGCGATCCTAACCGATTTGATCTGAGAGGAAAATTAACTTGTGAAGCTGGCGTAATGATAGATGCGAATTGCATTATTGAAGGCAGTGTTTACTTAAAAAGAAACTGCAAAATTGATAG
>JBMYPE010000048.1:0-9203 GCA_049600015.1 Kangiellaceae bacterium | reverse complement strand
ATATCAACTGCGGTAGAGGCTATTAAATTGGGAGCTGATGATTATTTACCTAAACCCATTACGGCTAAAGAATTAATCAATCATCTTCAGGATAAAAAATCGACTGTTGACCTTGCTATAAGTGACAAACCTATGTCGGTAGGTCGTCTAGAATGGGAGCATATACAAAAAGTGCTACAAGATAATAAAGGAAATATTTCAGCATCGGCAAGAGCATTAGGAATGCATAGAAGAACACTGCAAAGAAAATTAGGCAAAAGACCAGTTAGAAACTAATTATTATCGCCAACACCATGAATGTGAAGAATTATTGTCATACTGAAATCGTCTAACAAGATTAGATATGAATAAAAATTTAACTTTAGACTCATCACCTGTACAGAAAATTCTATTTAACGGATTGACTTTTTTAGTTAAAAGAGACGATCTTCTCGATAAATATTTTTCTGGAAATAAAGCGAGAAAACTAAGCTATTTTTTGCATCATGACTTTCCTAAAGTCAAACAAGTCATCAGCTATGGCTCTGTTCAGTCTAACTCATTGTTGTCCATCGCTGCTTTGGCTAATTTGAAAGGATGGGAGTTGACATTCTATGTTCACAATATCCCCAAGTGGCTCCATAAAAAGCCGATAGGAAACTATGCAATAGCATTAGAGCTAGGCGCTAAAGTGATACAATGGTCTAAAGAAAATAAAAAAAATCAATTTACCTCAATGAATGAATTCATACAGTTTAAAGAGAAAAAATTGTCAGACGACTCTTTATTTATTCCTGAAGGCGGTCATAGTAAAACTGCAGAATATGGCATAGAGAGGCTCGCTAAAGAAATAGAAGAATATTGCGACAAAGAGAGTATAGAACAGTTATTTATTATGCTTCCTTCGGGTACAGGGACAACGGCTTTATTACTTAATCAATTTTTACGTCATTCATTGATAGATTTTTCGGTAGTGACCTGTGTTTGCGTTGGTGATAAAGAATATTTACAAAAACAATTTTCTGAGTTATCTGATGACCACAATGACTGGCCAAAAATACTACCCTCAATTAAGAAGTACCATTTTGGAAAGCTCTACAAAGAACATTATGAATTATGGCTAAAACTAAAAAAACAAACGAAAATTGAATTCGATTTGCTATACGATCCAATTGGATGGCGCTGTTTATTGGATTTTATTAATTCCCATCCCCAAGGAAATATATTATACATTCATCAGGGAGGGTTGCTTGGTAACCAAAGTATGGTTAGTCGATATAAAAGATTGAATAGAAGATAGGGATACTTTGAATGTGACTAATAAAAAATTGTGAATTTTTAATGAATAGTTAAAATAATTTTTACTAAGGAAAACACTAATGCTAGTTAAACTAAAAATACTGCTTGTTTTAACTGTTGCGCTTTGGGCTTTGACGAGCGCATATCAAAATATTGAGAGTTGGAACGGAACAATTGCTGCAGTTAAATCAACAACATCCATGACCGCTTTTGATAGTGACGATTCAAATTTTCAAGCAACATCTAATATTATGATAATTTGGATTGGAGCTATATTTATATTGATTTCAAAATTAGCGACTGGAATCTTGTGTTCAATTGGTGCAATCAGAATGTGGCGTGCAAAAATTAACGACATGGCTGGATTCGATGCCGCCAAGAACACAGCATTGACTGGGTGTGCTATTTCAATGTTAATGTTATTTGGTGGGTTTATTGTGGTTGCAGAAAATTGGTTTGAATTATGGCGATCAGAGAGTATGAGAGGGCCAGTTCTAGAGTCTGCATTTCGTTATGCGGGTATGATAGCTTTTATAAGCATTTTTGTAGCAACAAAAGATGAGTTAGAATAAGTTGGTTTTTGTGAACCCAAAGTAACTTTAAAATGACTAATAGTATTTACCATATTCTAAACGGCAGCTCTTTAAGAGCGCAATTTCCAAAACAATTAGAAGGAGAATTAATTGTCGCGAACGAATGTTTGGTGGATGGTGATGTTCAGGGTGATAGTTTAGACGAGTTATATGATATTCGAGCAAAATTTCTAAGTGAATCTTATGGTGGAACGATTCAAAATTATTTCGATAAAGTAGTCAATGAGTTCAATAAAATCCATGAATTGACAATTGATGCAGAGGTTAATCTCTGGTTTGAGGAGGACTTATTTTGTCAGGTAAATTTTTGGTTTGTACTTCATTTAATAAAATTACAAACCGATATTCGAAAAGTTAATTTAGTTCTTCCCAATAAAGAAAATCGATATGGCTTTGGCGGAATGGATAATAAATCGCTTATTGAATCTTTCAATAAAAAACTAACGATCACTAATTCTGATTTTGAATCACTCAGTCAGTTTTGGTGCTTTTATCAATCGGAAAATACCGATAAATTATTGAAGGAATCAGAGCTGCTAATTGAACAATATCCGTTTTTGCTAACAGCCGTTCACGCACACATAGATAGAAATTTAAGCAATAGCAAATTGGGACGGCCTGAACAGAGCCTCCTCAATATTATGAAAGATTTAGAGACTAATGAATTTCCTAAAGTGTTTAGAGAATTTTGCCAACGCGAAGCAGTTTATGGCTTTGGTGACCTTCAAGTTAAGAGGCTATTCGATAGTCTTCTTTCTAGAAAAATGAACTAAGCCGATTAGTAAAATCCCGCCAAATATTAGTAAAGCAAACGGCAGAGCACTCGCATCATAAAAGAAGACTAAGAATGGTCCGGCGAGTGCTCCACTACCAAATCTTAATGTGCCTATCACCGCAGTTGCTGTTCCAGTATGTTGTGCAAATTCTTTTAATATTTCGGTATCGGTATTAATAATAGTTGCCATTAAGCAACCCATTAGGGGAATGAGTCCTACTACTAAATATTTCCAGTCAAAGTTGCCCCATGCGCTAATAACTAAAAAACCACTGAATAGAATAGCAATAAACCAAAGACTGGATATCATCTTGTTAGCGCCAAACTTAACTGACACTTTGGCATTTGTTAAATTTGCAATCATAAGCACAACTACGTTGATACCAAACAAAATGCCAAACATGGATTCCGATAAACCAAAAACTGTAATGTAAACAAATGAGACACCGGTTATGTAAGTAAAAAAAGTAAAAGATGCCAGCATAGAAATGATTAAGTAACGTCTGGTGTTTTTATTAGAGAGTATTCGAGCGTAGCTGGCCAAATAAAGTTGCTTAAAAGACGTAATAGAAATTGGTTTTTGCTCAAGGTTTGGAAAATACCTCACACACAAAAGCAGAATAAATAGTGAATAAATTGCTAGCACGTAAAAAATCATTCGCCATCCGGTAACTTCTAAAATAAGTCCGCCTAGAGTAGGTGCTAACATAGGAGCGATCATCATGATTGTTGAAACATAAGACAGTCCTTTAACTGTATTTTTTCCGAACAGTAGGCGAATGGTTCCGGGAATAACTAATGTAGACGCGCCACCAAAAATAGCCTGTAGTGCTCTATAGATTAAAAACTCATCACCTGAACTGCTTGTTGCTATCAGCAAAGTAAAAATGCTAAATCCACTTAATCCAATCACCAACATTTTTTTTCTACCAATGCTATCTGCTAATGGACCAAATAAAAACATACCCAATGCATAGGCAAATAAGTAAATACTTAAACTATTTTGTAATAGTCCAATATCAGTGTGTAATCTTTCTGCAATTTGCGGCATTGCTGGTAAATACATATCGATTGCTAAGGGAGTTACCGCAGAAACTGCGGCAAATAATGGAAGAAATCGAATGGGATTTTTTTGAATAGAGTTTGAAATTGGTGTATTCAATTGAGTTCTACATTTTTTGATCAAATAGCTAAGTGAGTGATATTACCATCAAAGTGGATAATGTGAGAGAATAAAATATTACTCGAACTAAAAAAAATCTAAACTCAACAATAATTCGGAGTGGTTATGTCTGAGCCTCAAGTAGTGTTTGAAGAAAAACAAAAAATACACGCATCTGAATACCTAACAGCTAAACCGCTCATCTTAACTCTAATTCTATTGATCGTATTGGCAATTTTTATTCGTTGGAATTTAAACCCGACCGAAAGCATTACTGAATCAGATCAGCGAAATTCTTTTTCCGCAATTAGCGCTAAGCAGATGCTAGCTGATGTTTTGCAGGATGAAAAACCTCATCCGTTAGATAGTTTGGAGATTAGAAAGACCGAACAAAGGCTGGTTGGAATTTTGCGGAGTTTAGGTTATCAAGAAGAGATTCAAGAAACGAAAATTTGTGAAGATTCTGGAAGCTGGAGGGTTATCTGTACCAAGGTCAGAAACATAATTGTCACAATTGAAGGGACAGATAAACCAAAACCATCTGATGTCCCGACCGGAATCTTAATTTCATCACATTATGATTCAGTAGACGCTGGTCCCGGAGCAAGCGATGCCGGGGTGGCTGTGGCGACTATGTTGGAAATTTCTCGACTGATGGCTGAGTTACCTCAACCTAAAAATACAATTGTTTTGCTTTTTAACGAGGGTGAAGAATATGGTCTTTTTGGCGCAAAAGCGTTTATGCAACAACATCCGCTAGCTAAGGAATTAAAGCTGGCGATTAATGTAGAAGCTAGAGGAAGTAAAGGCTCAAGTGTAATGTTTGAAACAGGAGAGGATAGTGGTTGGTTGATAAAGGAATATCTTGAACAATCACCTAAAGTTTTAAGCAGTTCGTTATTTTATGAAGTATACAAGTCGCTACCCAATGATACAGATCTAACCGTATTTAAAAAGCATGGGCTTCAAGGTTTAAATTTCGCTCATGCAGAAAAACTGACGCATTATCATACGCCGCTTGATAATTTAGCAAACCTAGAGTTAGCAACTATTCAACATCACGGAGATAATGTTTGGCGTATTTTGCGGAACATTAAAGATCAAGATCTTAATTCAACAGATCTATTTGAAAGTAATCTTGTTTACACTGATATTTTAGGTATGTTCGCTTTAGAATGGCAAGAATCTACGAGTTTAATTGGTGCAATATCACTACTTTTGTTATTCCTATTCGCAATTTATCGTATTTCTAAAATCACTGACCTAAGCAAAAAGTCATTGCGTCGCGGAGTTTATTCGTTCTTTATTCTATTGTTTATTCTTCCAGTCTTAGCTTACTTATTACAGCTTGGCGTTATAAGTGCCTCATCTAGCGATGCACCCTGGCTAGTTAATAATTTTCCAATGCAACTTTCTTTATGGTCTTTGTTATCACTTGTCACTATCTTATTTGGGTTTTACTTTTTAAAAGAAAGTCACGCGTTAAGTGTAATGATAGGACAGGTCTGTTGTTGGATTATTTTAAGTATAGCGACTAGCTATTTTATTGTGGGAATTAGTTTTCTGTTCATAATTCCTAGCCTAGTTTCTTTAATAATTTTACTATTGTTTCCTTATGTAAAAGATTTAACTCGAAAACTTCACCTGCATTATGTTTATTACGTTTTAGTGATCGCCATTTTGTTTATGCCTGGTGTTTATACGTTAGAGATTATGGTGACTTACTATATGACTGTGGCAATAGCGATTGTGTTTGCATTTATTATGACAGCACTGATGCCGGTGCTATCTTTGGCGCAAAAAGCTAATCTAGGAATGCTGATAAAGTTGCTCTCAATGGGATTTGTTGTTGGATTTCTTTGGACTATTTTTCAGCCAAGTTTCGATCTAGTCTCCAAACAAAGACTTAATGTTTATTATCTTCAAGATGAAACAAAAGGCGCATACCTTGTCGCCGGAACTAAAAATAACAAACCATCCAAATCATTGCAAAAAACTGTCTCTTCATTAATACTGAGTGAGGTTTTTTCTTGGACAGGATTTGAGTTTTATAATCAAAACATAGACAGTGAAAATTTACTTGCTAGCAAAATTAACCTCATAAAAGATCGAACGGCTCAAGAAACTGGATTAAGTGAGTTTGCCATTGACTCTTCTGAGCAGTCAGAGTTTTTGAGAGAGGTTAAGTTATATATTCCTAAAATTTCATCGATCAAATCAGTCATCTTTATGAATAATAAATATGAACTTTCTTCTCTTAACGCAAACTCAAAAGGTTATGTCGAGTTTCGCTGCATTGGTTTAAGTTGTCGCTCAATTACTTTTAGCTTTGATAAAAAAAATGAGGATGTTGATACCTCACAAAAGACGATTGAAATCCTTATAGTCAAAGTGTTACAAGGCTTGCCCAGCAAATTACAAAAGATTCAAAATGATAGAGGTGAAACTGCGCACCAATCACAGTATGGTGATAGGAGTTTTATCGTGTCTCGGATTGAAATATAAGCAAATGGTGATTAATCGTACAAATATCTTTGGAATTATTTTAATTGTTGCGGGAAATTCTTCTCGCCAGAGAAAGATGAGGTAACTAATTGCATTACGATTTATAACGCGATTGGTCGCAGATTTAAGCTTTCGACTGTGAATCAATTTGGAAATGTCTACTCGCTATTTTGCGAAGGGACGACAAATTAAAGGTGTAGAGTGAAGTATTTGTTTTCCTCACCAAAAAGCGGAAGTATTTTCTCAAAATTGAAGCCTAACTTAATTAACAGCTTTTCAGATGGTTGGTTACCAACTTTAGTTATTGCAACAACTTTCCTTAATTGGAATTCGCTAATTGCTTTTTTTAATGTCGCTTCTGCCGCTTCTTCAGCATATCCTTTTCCACCATACTCAGGTAAAAAAGCGTATCCGATATCCACTTCTTCTAATTCATCGCGTTTAATCAATCCGCACATTCCAATGGGCGTAAGATGGTTTACTAATGGATTGTTGGTGATTTGATTATCTGGTTTTAGTTCAACCATCCAAAGACCAAAGCCGAATTTGTCGTAACTGGCTATCGGACCTTCGTTTAAGTAGTTGAGGGCGTCTTGTGTATTGCGAACCCCTTTGTCTGAAATATTTTCTATTACAATCGGTTCGTTAAGAAGTTTAATAATAAACCCCGTATCCTTGTGATTAAATTCTCGAATGATTAATCTGGCAGTGTTAACGGGGTTCATTCTATCGGTCGCATGAGGCTATCTAGTTTTCTCTAGCAACCAGATTAAAATAGGAAGTTTATCCTTTAGGTCCAGCTGATTTGATTGCGTCAGAGACATCAAAGCGAGCAAAGTTATCTGCAAATAATTTAGCAACCGCTTTTGCTTCAACATCATACTCTTCAGCGTTTTGCCATGTCTTTTTAGGCTGTAATAAATCTGAATCTACGCCTTCAACAGCTACAGGTACATCAAGGTTCAATTGATCTAAATGGACTGTTTCACAGTCTGCTAAAGCGCCAGATTGAATTGCAGTGATAACCGCTCTAGTGGTTGGAATGCTGAATCTTTTACCACCGTTTGAGTAAGTTCCACCTGTCCACCCAGTATTAACCAAGTAAACTTTCGCATTATTGGCTTCAATTCGCTTCATCAATAATTCAGCGTAAACACCAGCAGGGCGAGGGAAGAATGGCGCGCCAAAACATGTAGAGAAGGTTGACTCAATTGCAGAAGTAGAGCCAATTTCAGTAGAGCCTACTTTTGCAGTATAACCACTTAAAAAGTGATAAGCCGCGGCTTCTTTTGACAAAATAGAAACAGGTGGTAAAACGCCAGTTAAATCGCAAGTCAAAAATATAACTGCACTTGGCTCACCCGCTCGATTTTCTTCTACCATTAAATCAATGTGTTCTCTTGGGTAGCCTGCGCGACCATTTTGACTGTGTGAAGTGTCTGTATAATCTGCGTTACCGTCGTTATCTAAAACGACATTTTCAATGATCGTTCCATTTTTAATTGCTTTCCAGATGACCGGTTCATTTTTTTCAGAAAGGTCAATCGTTTTAGCATAACATCCACCTTCAATATTAAACACGGTGCCGACTCCCCAACCATGCTCGTCATCACCGATTAAATATCGATTGGGATCAGCAGAAAGAGTTGTTTTACCTGTACCAGATAATCCAAAGAATAATGTCACATCGCCTTTACCATCTGTATTAGCAGCACAATGCATGGGTAAAACATCTTTGGCGGGCAGTAAGAAATTTTGTACGGAAAACATGGCTTTTTTCATTTCACCCGCGTATCTCATTCCAGCGATAAGTACTTTACGTTGACCAAAGTTAATCATTACGGTTGCATCGCTATTCGTCCCGTCTCTGCTAGGATCACAAACAAAATGTGCAGCATTCATTATTTGCCATTCTTCTTTTGATGAAGGGTTATAGCTTGATGGTCTAATGAATAGATTTTGTCCAAACAAGTTTTGCCATGCTGTTTCTGTTTTTACATTAACGGGTAAATAGTGAGCTGGATCAGAACCCACGTGCAATTCAGAGACAAAGACTTCATCTTTTTCATCTAAATACTCAGCAACTCTAGTCCAAAGTGCATCAAATTTAGATTCTTCAATCGGACGATTGACATTGCCCCAATCAATATCCGCTTCACTGGATGCTTCCTTCACAATAAATCGATCATTAGGTGAACGACCTGTGCGAGCGCCAGTTATGACACTTAAAGCTCCGGTGGCGGCTAAAACGCCTTCTTTTCTTTCAAGAGCGCGCTCTACTAATTGTTGACTAGTTAAATTAAGATTTTGCATAGCGGGGGTACCCATCTGTTGACTCCGTTTGTCTCAAAGATGTCCAGTTCAAGTCAATTTGTTGACCTGTTTAAAAATTGAGCGCATTCTAACAAAATAGTTTAGTTCAAACTAGGAGTTATTGAGGTAAAATTAACGAATATTAGATAATTAATTCTTATAGATAGAGGCTTAATATTAGTGCGTATTTTGACTGAAGAACTTATGCTGGAAGGCGCAACGGGACAGCTAGAAGCGATAATGGACTTACCTCAGGAATCCATCGATTTTGAGAACAGTAACTACCTAGCAGTCTGTTGCCATCCTCACTCATTACATGGTGGTACTTTAACTAACAAGGTGGTGTATACGCTATCAAGAAGCATAGCAAGTCTAGGTATTCCGAGTATTCGTTTTAACTTTAGAGGTGTTGGAAAGAGTGAAGGAGAATATGATGGCGGAATAGGTGAGCAGGATGATTTGACTAAAGTTGTTGATTGGATGGTGCAACAGCACCCCGGCAAAAAGCTTATTTTGGGTGGTTTTTCGTTTGGCGCTTATGTCTCAATTATGGCAGCCAATAAGCTAAGGGCGAACA
>JBMYPE010000047.1:0-9247 GCA_049600015.1 Kangiellaceae bacterium | reverse complement strand
GCCAATTCTATAAAACCAGTTACTATTTTTACCCGATACATGTACCGGTAAAATTGGTGCTTTTGTTTTAGTCGCGATATTTATAGTAATACGATTCCATTCACCATCAGCAATCTTTTGATTTTCTTTATGATAAAAGGACACGCGACCAGCTGGAAATATAACTAACAGACCGCCTTGTTTAACGTGTGCGATACATTGTTTGATCGCCTTAATGTTTATCGGAACATTAGCTTTTAGCGGATTTGAAAAAATAAAATACTCTCTAATTTCTTTAATCATTTTTAGTCCGATATTGGCTAATATCTTTGTATCCTTTCGTTGACTAGTCAGAAGTTTCGCGATGATTATGCCGTCTAACATTCCATGTGGATGATTACACACAATAATCATTCCTCCGGTTTTTGGTACGCAATCGAGTAAAGTATTTTCGCCCTCTATTTGAATATTGAGTTCTTGAAGTAGTTTGCTGCAAAAATCTTGTTTATCTAAACCAGATAGTCCAATTTTTTCATAGGTATCTCGTAATTTGCTAATTCCAAATAGTCGATCGCCTATTATAGCTAAAGTTTTATAAAGCCAGTTATCTTGCATTCTATTGGGCAAAAGACTAATCAAACTGATATTTGATTGAGAGTTTGGAAGTCGAGATTGCTTCATAAAAAATTACTTGTCCTATATAAAGCGCTCAAGATTATAAAGGGTTTCGAACAGATGCGATTTTATTTACATCATAGCAAAAGACCGAAATTATCAAAATAATTTCGGTCTTATTTTTATACTTACTTTTTAGAGTGAATATTTAGAGCAGCTCAATCTATATTTAGAGAAGAAGCTACCATCCACATTGACGATCTTTATTTTGCTCATCGAGCCATACTTTTAAAGGAGCGAAGTAATCTAAAATTGCTGTCGCGTCCATTTCTCTTTGGCCAGTCATAGCTTCTAAAGCATCCTGCCAAGGTTTGCTCGAACCCATTTCTAACATTGAGATTAGTTTTGCGCCAGCCTCTTTGTTTCCATAAATAGAACAACGATGTAATGGACCTTCATTTCCAGCTATTTTGCAAAGCTCTCTATGAAATTGAAATTGCAAAATTCTGGCTAAGAAATAACGAGAGTAGGGAGTATTACCGGGAACATGATACTTAGCACCGGGATCAAAGTCTGCTTCCGTACGTTCAACCGGAGCAGCCACACCTTGATATTTTTCTCGTAAGTCCCACCATGCTTTATTGTATTGGTCAGCGGGAATATCACCATTAAAAACTCCCCAACGCCATTTATCAACTAGCAAACCAAAAGGTAAAAACGAAACACCTTCCATTGCTTTTTTCATTAAAAATGGTAAATCGCCAGATGCATCAGGTTCTTTATCAATTAAACCAATTTCCTTTAAATACTTTGGTGTGATGGATAATGAAATTGTGTCGCCAATGGCTTCATGGAATCCATCATTAGCACTATTTCGGTATAAGAAGTCTTGCTTTAGGTTATATGCTCTTTGATAAAAATTGTGCCCTAATTCATGGTGTATTACGGAAAAATCTTCGCCAGTTCTATTGATACACATTTTAATTCTATAGTCAGTTTTGCTTAGATCCCATGCGCTTGCATGACATTGTACGTCGCGATCTCTAGGCTTAACAAAAAGTGAATTTGTCCAGAATGAATCAGGTAAAGGCTCAAATCCGAGTGACGTAAAAAAGCCCTCTGCGGTTCGGACCATCGCCTTTTCGTCATAACCTTTCACTTCCAGCCTTTTAGTTACATCAATCGCAGGTGTATCTGATTTTGGAGCAACTTCTTCGTAAATGTTATCCCAAGTTTGCGCCCACATATTGCCAAGCAAGTGTGCGGGAATTGGTTTAGACAGTGATACGACATCATCACCGTATTTTTCATTTAATTTTGCTCTTACGTGACATTGAAGTGAGTTATAAAGTGGCTTAACTTGCCCCCAAACTCGATCCATATCCGCAGCAAAATCGTCAGCCGGCATATCATACTTTGACCGCCATAGTGAGCCAGTGTCTGCGTAACCTAGTTGATTTGCGCCTTCATTTGAAATTTCTACCATTCGTTGATAACTTTTTCGCATTTGAGGAGAGACTTTACGCCAGTTTACCCAAGCTTCGAGCATTTCATCTGGATCATCTGAGTCGGCAAGCGTTTTGCTTAGCTCACCTAATACATAACAATCACCTTCTTCTGTACAACCTTTAGCATATGTCGCATCTAAGTTAGAAGTGATTTTAGACAGCTCTGCAGTTTTCGCATCGTCTGACGGAGCCGGAATAACCAAACCAGATTGCAATGCATCAAGCTTTCTACGGGTATCATAATCAAGAGTTAAATCTTTGAATTCTTTTGTCCCCAACGCTAGCGCAACACTTTTCTTCGTTGCCTCTTCGCCAAATTTAGCTGCAACGGCGCTAGTATCATCGGTGACAAAATTTGCTTGTATCCAGTAAGCCTTTCCGACTAATTCATAGTCAGACTCTAATGATTGCTCTGCGTTTGCTACATATTTTTTAGCATCTTCGGGTGTGACGGCTTTTACTTTTGGCACTTCGTTTGGTTTTTCTTGTGTTTGCTGTTGGCAACCAAGCAATAATGCACTGATGATTAGCGCGATACTTGTTTTATTCATAATAATTTTGATCCTTTATCAGTTGTTTGGTTTAGCTTGGAGAATCTTTGGATTTTTAATCATATACCGAAAAATTATATCACTTTTTCTTGGGTAACTGTAAACCTAACTGAGTTCCTCTCCATCTCGCAAACACCATACCTCCACCTAAAAACATACTAGAAAATATAATTTCCAAGCTGATGGGTATTATCTCATCAAAAGAAGTAATTAAAGAGGCGAATCCGTGACAGATGTAGATGACTGCAATAAAGCCAGACCACGCGTGTGTATAAGCTTTTCCTTTAACTAAACCAAACATCGGAAATATCAGAGGAATCAACCATAAGATGGTAATAATTTTGTTTGAATATTGGCTCGATGGAAACCACCACAAATTCCACACCGGAATCAATACAACTAGCGACCAATAGCCTACCAATGTAACTTTGTGTGCTATAAGCATTGATTTTGTTGGAGGTTCTATTTCACCAAGCTTCTCGCCATTTAGTTCATTGTTAATATCAGACATAGGTTTCCTAAACTTAATGCAAATTATCTAATCTTTTAAACGCGCGGAAAGTCGCGCCGTTCTGTTTCCTTGCGCTTTAGCCATTTGTTTTTCTTCTTCTGACAATGGATGGTCGTTTGTGTTTCCGGACCAGTGGCTAACACCGTAAGGTGTTCCACCACTAGTCGTGTGCAACAAGCTAACCTCAGAGTAGGGAAGCCCACAGATTATCATGCCGTGATGTAAAAACGGTATCATCATGCTTAATAAAACAGCCTCTTGCCCACCATGCAAACTACTGGCAGAAGTAAAGCAGCTAACTGGTTTGCCACTCAATTTGCCATTCATCCAAATTTCACTTGTTTGATCTATAAAATACTTGAGAGGAGCCGCCATGTTGCCAAAGCGAGAAGGGCTACCAATGATTAAACCATCGCAATTTGCTAAGTCATTTAAACTTGCATAACAATCTCCCACCGTTGGTACTTCATTCTCTACTTTTTCAGTGTTAGTTGAAATTCTGGGAGCTGTTCTTAGCACTGCTTCTGCACCAGTTTCTTCAACCCCTCTAGCGATTAAGTGAGCTAGTTGTTTGGTTTTTCCACCCGAAGAGTAATAGAGTATGAGTATTTTGGTCATGTTGCGCCTGATGGGTCTTTGAGATTATAGGATAGCGAGTACGCTTTCAGGAGGTCTACCGATTGCAGCTTTTCCATTCGCTAAAACAATGGGTCGTTCAATGACCTTGGGAAATTTAACCATAAGTTTGATTTGCTCGCTTTTAGATAGGTTGGAGTCATTTAAACCTGACTCTTTATATTCAGTTTCGTTTTTCCTCATGAGTGTTTTAGGATCAATATTCAGAAGATCCAAAACTGTGGTAAGCTCGTCAACAGTAGGTGGTGTGTCTAGGTAATGTATAACCTGTGGCTCAATTCCTTGTTCTAGAATTAAAGCTAAGGTTTGACGAGACTTTGAACAACGTGGATTGTGATAAATTTTTGTTTCGCTCATATCGGATGTTTGGTTAAGTTAAATTGACGGGTATTTTAAGGCTAAATTGATATGGAAGATAGGATGATTTACGGGAAAATCTTTATAAAAGATCTTTTTGCGCGGTTTCAATCCGATAAGTGCAGCTCTGTTGCAGCTGAGTTAACCGTCACCAGTCTACTAGCGCTGGTTCCGCTTACAACATTAGTATTTGCATTGTTAGCGTTAATCCCAAATTTTGAGACGATGGCGTTACAGTTACAAGAGTTAATATTCACCTATTTTGTACCTGCTACCGGAGACTCGATTCAAGGTTATTTGGTTGAGTTTGTGGGTAAAGCGAAGAGAGTTAGTGGTATCGGTTTTTTGATGCTATTTATTACTGCCCTTCTCATGATGAGGACTATAGATAAAAGCTTTAACCATATTTGGAAAATAGAAAAGAAGCAATCCCGAGTTAGAACCTTTTTAGTTTATTGGGCGGTTCTTACTTTAGGCCCCATAGCCTTAGGTACTAGTATCGTGATCACTTCTTACATCAATTCCTTACCACTTGTTAGCGAAACAGTTTCACAGAATAGCATTTGGTTTAAGAATATTTTACCTTTTGTCATGGCCAGCTTAGCATTTTCCGTTATGTACTATGTGATCCCTAATGGGAAAATTTTAATAAAACACGCCTTTAGTTCTGGAGTTGTTGCAGCACTATTATTTGAGTTGGCGAAATCAGGTTTTGGAGTATTTGTAAAATATTTTTCAACATATGAGTTGGTTTTTGGAGCACTAGCGGCTATACCTTTGTTTTTAATTTGGATTTACGTGAGCTGGAATATCGTATTATTTGGAGCAGAAGTCTGTTATGGATTATCAGAATACAAAGATCAAAAAATTGGTCCAATGATGGATGACTTATCTAGTCACAACTTATCTGGAAGGGTTATAGCACGTATTAAGGCTCTGATTTGTTTAATAGATGCGCAAAATAAGGGCGAACTGATCTCTTTAAATCAAGAGCAAGGTGAAAATACGAACACTTCCAGCGAGTTAGGCTTTGATCTAAATATTTTATATGAATTAGTTAACGAGGGAGTAGCCGTGGAAACTGATGACTCAACTTTTTGTTTAAGCACTAACCCGTCAAATTTAACTTATAAATTGATATTAAAAGAATTACTAAATTATTTTCCAAGTGAAACCGGTGTTTCATATGAGACGGAGGATAAAAATGTTCAAGTTGATTTGGAACGCATTAAAATACAAGTAGCCGCTCTTTTAGAAACAACATTTATTCAGTCGAGTGAAAAAAATGGAATCGTAGCGGATATTTGTTGCTAGAAACTAATGATCACCAGGCAAACGAACTTCATCAAGTGTAGTAGGATCAATATCGAATTCATCGGAATCACCTGTTGAGTCATGTGGAATGGATGTCCACGGGATTACATCTGACACATCCTCTAAGACTTCTTCTGCTAGTTCATCTCTTAACTCAAATGTCTGATAGAAAAAACGATCTACGCAAGGTGTAGATTCCACTTTTGCGCGTGGTCTAACTTCTACCGGCTCATCTAACCCTAACATGGCATAAACCCTATCATTTTTATATGAGTCTTTGGTAGTTATTATGGTAGGTGCGTCGCTTCCATTCAGTTGAGTCGATGATACAACTAAACCAGGTTGGCCACCTTTTTCATTTTGGCCCTGATGAAGAACTAATCGAATGGGAGTATAACGACCATCAATATATTCTAAACCTAACATGGTTCCATTATTTTTATCGCCTGTATGCCAACGACAAATTGCTAAACGCCAATGCGGCGCGGCTTTATCTTCCATATATTCTCTAATTAACGCAATGTTACCTAAATCAACATGAGGCAACATGAATTGTCGTGTACATATGCCTATTCCATTACTACTGACATTGATCGCATCCCAACTAAGGTGTGTAGGATCTTTGTGACTAGTTAAACTAACAATTTCTTCAGTCGATAATGCGGATCCATCTTTTTGAGAATTCCGCCCCAGAACTCTGATGATGTCGCGCAATCCCCAAACAACATCTATTTTTGATACGATGGGATAGCGTCTGTTAGCCCGTTCAATTCTTTGACTCCAGTGCTTGGATACATGTTTCCAAAGATAAGAGGCTGTTGATGCTTTAATCTTACAATCAAAACTATCTTTAGGTACTTTACCTTTTTCTTCTAGGGTTTCTGCATCAAAATTAATTTGTCTAATTAGATCATAAGTGAGTAGTAGTCGAATTTTTGGGTCTTCCGGATCATCCAATTCTTGCGTGACAAAATTAGGTTTGTTATCACTTGTAATGTCTATTATAAAACAGTCTTTCTTTCTAAAATCATCTGGGTTTTCAGATATTCGAGCGAGCTTTACCCACTTGTGTAAGTAATGAAATAAATACCAATGCTCACCTCTATCCAAATGATAAGGATCAGCTAGAGCTAAAAGGCTATTTCTGATGTAATTTTGTTCAATTAATGGTAAACAATAAGTTTTGTCAGTTTCTATCTCAAGATAGGTATAAGACTTTTTACCGGCATATGCGTAGAGAGAGTTAATCTCGCGCCACAAATACAATGGTACGGGAGAGTACAGTTCGTATTGCTCCACCAGCATCACGCCTAAATAAAAAATGGAATAACCTATAGAGCGAATTTCGACTTTATTCTTACCAAATAGTTGTCTCTTTCCTTGTGCGTTACTGACTATTATTTTATGCGCGAAAGCCATTTCTTTAGTAAAATTATGCAGTTTATTGATGAGATCATCTGTAGTAGCGGTGTTTAAAATGGAGCTTTTCATATTCGGTCTGAAGAAATCGTATACAAAAGAATAAGTAAGATCGAAATTTTTAACTAACTCTGAACGCAATTTGTAAGGTAATTCGGTTCTGTTAAGGCTAGAAATAGCGCGAGTTACCTCGGGCAATGTTTTGGACATATCTGCGAGTGGCAAAGACTTAAGCCACAAAGCCAATTTATTTGGCTCAGTTTCTACTAGTATATGTTGACCATCCTGTTGAGATGGTATTGTTAATTTGATTCTTTCCATGTGCTAAAAGTATAGTCCAATTCTATTAAAGCGGGTTAAATATCTATACCTAAATATCCCTAATAAGTGTAAGAAATTTAAAATGGGCAGGTTTGTATACATTCTGTTGAATATAACCAATATATTAGTGATAATTTGATTGTACAGATTTCTTATCGGTAGAAGTAGTCCATCTAAACCAAGTAAACTATCAATATACTATCCAAAACTTAAAATGGTAACCAAAACTATAGCATATATGAAGCTGCCAATACTATATATACTAGCCTGCACTTTCCTTTTGACTGCAACGCTTTCATGCACTAAAAAACCTGAATTTTATTACACTTCAGGAAAATCCGGTAGCCTATCTGACTATCAAGGAAAGTGGCTTATAGTTAACTTTTGGGCAGAATGGTGTTCCCCTTGCCGAAAGGAAGTCGAAATACTTTCAGAGATAGTGGATCACAATAAAATTGAAAACTTATCGATTATAGGTATTAGTTATGATCAACTAGAAGAATCAGAGCTAATGCGAATAGTAAAAAATTGGGGGTTTAGCTATCCAGTTCTATCAACCAAACCTAGTCCTATCTTACCATTTAGCTTACCAAATCAGTTACCTGCACTCTATGTTGTCTCTCCAGAATCTGAGTTGGTCGCTAAAGTGAATGGCGAACAAAACTTAGAAAGTCTCACCAAACTATTGAATTCTTTACGAAAAGAATAAAATATAGTCATTCAAAATCATAATTCCATAAGTTTTGTGAGCCAGTCTAGGTTTCCTCATCTTAGCTTGAGATAAGATTTCGATCTAATTTATGTCCTATAAATTGTGCGCTATTAGATCTGCGTCTACATCTATATAGACTATAATTAAGTTCAGAAATTTTAAGCTGACCTCCGACATAACACTAAATGCGGCTCAGTGTATTTTAAAGCCAAGTCAATAACTCTACTAAATTTGAAACACAACGAGATATAAGATTATGCAATTAAATCAGAAAATAACATTTATTACGTCTGTTATATCTTTGATATTTATATTTGCGACTACTAACCTATACTCGCAAACAAATGAGAATGTCGCTGAGGAACCATCATCTAAAGTGTTTGATATGATGGATGATGGCGACGAGTTAGGTGAAGAGCAATCGGCCGAGTCGATTGAAGATGTTGAGCCTACTATTGCGTTAGACGAAAATCTTTCGACCTCTGAAAAGTTGGAAGCGTTAAAACAAGAAGTTATTGCGGTAAATCGTGATTTGTTTATTTTAGAAGAAGATCTTCTTTTTCCAGCGTCAACACAAGTGGCACTCTATTTCTCAGTTGATATAGGCTATTTTTTTGCTTTAGATAATTTAAAATTAAAAATAGATGGTAAGCAAGTTACCCATCATTTGTACACAGAAAAAGACGTCAACGCGCTTTATAGAGGAGCGATACAAAAAGCATATCTCGGTAATATTGATACAGGCGAACATGAATTAGTTGCTGTAATTATCGGAACCGGCCCCCACAACAGAGCCTATCGAAAAGCGGTTTCTTTTAATTTCAACAAAGAGACAGGTGCGAAAGCCATAGAAATACAATTACGTGACGATTCAGGGAAACTTCAGCCAACTTTAAACGTCGTAGAATGGTAGGTTTTTTGCGGTGAAAAAACACTTTATCAATTCCAGTTTGCGCCTGAATTTCACTCAGTTTAAAGTTAAAAAAATATTTATTTTTTTAACCATGTTTGTTGTTAATGGATGCTCTCTATTTCAAATAGGTGACAGCGAGCTTTCAAAAAATCCTAATGAAAGCTTAACACAAGAAGAAAGAGAGAATTTAAAAAAGCCCGTTTATTTACAAGATCTCGCGTACGGGGATATTTTATACGATTATTATCGCGGCAACGAATTAAATGCATTAACAAAAATACTAATTGCACAAAAACAAAACGCTTTACCCAACCACAAAAATAGAGCAGAGCTATTGGCGGGTGCCATTTACCTAAACTTTGGAATGCTTAACACCGCCAAGGCAATATTCGATCAGTTGCTGACAGAAAA
>JBMYPE010000046.1:0-9253 GCA_049600015.1 Kangiellaceae bacterium | reverse complement strand
TAACACCAAAAGAGTCGCTGACGGAGTTTACCAAAAGTTCAATCCCATCATTTGAATTAGTTGTCAATGTTTCTGATGATTACGATATATCATCAGCGATCATTCAAGCTTCCGTTGCAAAAGGTTCGGGGGAAGCAGTCAAGTTTAGAGATAAAGTTTTTGAGTTTGAACAAATAAGTCAGTTAAAGACAAAATCAGTTAAACAAGGTAATCAAAGTCGACCCACTAGATCAAGTTTTCGCTATGGCAAGAGGTGGCAGTTATCAGAATTAGATATGGAACCTGGGGATGAGGTTTATTTTTATGTTGTCGCAAAAGATAACAAAAAGCCAGAACATCAGTTAACTAAATCTTCTAGCGTTATAGTGAGATGGCTGGATGACGAGGAAACAGAAATTGCTGCAGAAGGAATACGGATTGGATACATTCCAGAATATTTTAGAAGTCAAAGGCAAATAATTATAGAAACCACTCAATTGATTGAAGATCGTTCGGACTTGGATACAGCGACATTCAAAGAGCGCTCTGTTGATTTAGGGCATTCTCAAAGTGATCTAAAAACAAAGTATGGACAATATTTAGGAGACGAATTTGGTGAAGGGCCAGAAGAACATTTTGGCTTGGCTGACGGCTATCATGGTGGAGAGGTTTCCGATGCGGGTGTTTCTCACTCAAGTTATTCAGAGAAAGATGCGCATGATGAAGAACACAATGAAGCAGATCATGAAGAGCAAAACGAATATAAAAATAATCCTCTTCAAAGAGAACATGTGGAAGTAAGTGACGAGAGCATGGGTCATGAAACTGATTTAAGTGGTGCGAGCGAACTTGTTTCTCAATTTACTCATAATCACGGAACTGTCGAGATTGCACCACTTTCAAAACGCGATCCAAAAACTTGGATGAAAATGGCCGTGAATGAAATGTGGCAGGCAGAATTGCATTTGATGCTGTCGGAACCAGCTAAAGCACTTCCGTTTGAAAAAAAGGCATACAAGTACCTTAAGCAAGCGCGTAAAGCAGATAGAATTTATGCTAAACGATTGGGTTTTGAACCTCCACCAGTGACCGAGGAACGCCGGTTAACGGGTGAGATGAGTGAGGTGAAATCTTCTACGATTGAGGTGAAGGGGCATGTTGAAGATAGTTCGAGTGAAAAATTGTACCGTGCATTATTTGCTTTGATTAATCAATGGATGATGTTGGACGAAGAACAGAAAATATTGTTTAAGCTTTCAAATGTACAGCTAGAACTTATTAAATCACTAAAAAATAATCTATTACAACAAGCAACTGTGCGACCGGTTTTAATTAAATATGTTGCAATTTTAGAACAGGTTATAATTAAACAATCGCTCTATCTAGCAGATTGTGATGAATGTATAAAAGATCTTTATGCCCGCTTGTGGATTTTTATTTCAGATAGTAAAAGTCTGCCTCTTACTCGAGTTAGAAGCACTGGAATTAGTAAAGATAACGAGAAACAATATTTACGCGAATTTGACAGAAATCTTCTCTCATTTATAAAAAAAGAAAAGGAGAAGAAAGTTGACTGAATTGTTTGGTAACTTTAAAACTATCGAGTGGATTGATATCCTAAGTTTATTCGTGATCACTTTGAGTTTTATCATTTTTCAGCGTCATATACTGATTCAATCTTCCTCCTCAAAGTTCACAAAAAAAGCAGCGCTAAGTGTTGCAAATTCTCTTATATATTTATCGGTTCTTGGTTTAATTATACAACCAAAGCTCGATTGGAGTGCGGGTCAAGAAGACGCAAAAATAATTTTGTATACTCAGTCGAGCAACCATGTCAATTCATTAATTGAACAAATAGCAGGTGATGGGAGTTATATTTTGCGAGACGCGGTGAAAGAAACGCCTCTACACCTGAAAGAAAAAGTACTGTTGTCTCCTAATCAATTATGGGTAAAAGACAGTTTAGACTTGGTTAATGTTGATTTAGAAATACTCGGCGATGGATTAACCCAAACTCAAGCAAAGTCACTCTATACAAATCGCCATATTAAAAGTGTGACATACACTAAACCAACAAAATTGAAATCAGGGCTAGTTAACCCTGAGTGGAATAAAAAGATTAATTTGGGTGAGAGTAGCTTTTTTAAAGCTAGGATTCAGCATTATTTGACAAAAGCTAGTAATCAAAAAGCAGAACAGCTTAGTTTTAAATTGTTAGCACCATCAGGACAAATTCTTGAAGAGAAGACAATAGACAATAATGATTTATTAGAGTTTAGAATTACTCCCAAAGTCAGTGGGCTACTAAAATATAAAATAACTTTATTTTCAGGCGAACAAATTATTAGTGAAGAGTTAATTCCAATTGAAGTTACAGAACAGGTTAAGGCTAAGATATTAATCTTACAATCTTCACCTTCATTTGAGACTAAGCAATTTAAGAATTGGGCAAGTGACCAAGGAGCTACTCTGGTTGTCAGCACTAATATTGCTCCTAAAATCAATAGTTCTAGGTTAACCAATGTTAATCAACAGAATAAAGCTAAATATAAAAATTTGTTGATCACAGATCATATTCTTGATGAATTTGATTTATTAGTCGTCGATCTTAAAAGATATCAACTATTAAACACAAATCAAAAGGCAAGTATTAAAAACTCCATCGAAAATGGTTTAGGGGTAATATTTTTAGTCAATTCTTTAAATGGTGACCAAGTGCTACCTTTGTCAGACTTAGACAGTGGACAGCTACGCGTTAGTCCGCAAGCAAATAAAAAAGCGCAGAATATTTTTCTGATTTCTAAGAATCAAGAAGGTACGTTTAGAAAAGGTCTAGTGTCAAATACGCCGATTTCAATATCAGGAAAATCGTTGGTATTTAGTAAGGCTAAACTGGCTCAGATAAATAAAAACATGACCCTATTGAGTACGGATATAAATAATAATGCATTAGTTGCAAGCATCCGTTATGGGTTGGGGCGAATAACCTATAGCCTTTTACAAGATACTTATCGTTGGGTCTCTATTGGTGAGCAAAAGGAGCACAGTCAATTTTGGCAAATTCTTCTAAAAAACACAGCAAGAGCAAATCTGAGTCCCATGGAATGGTCTGATTCAGATTCATTCAATGGTACCGCTAGTTTTTTATCTATGTCGCAAACTAGGAATGAATTTTGTTTTTTCATAAATCTCGCGCAAGATAAGCCTGTTCAAGCTAGTATAAATTCATTAACTAGTCATGAGTCAATTAGAGTATTACTGAATAAAGACTATCTATTAAGCGATCATTATTGTACAAGTTTTTGGCCAAAAGATTCGGGTTGGTATCAACTTAAAGTCACTCATAGTCAACAAAATGAAAGTTTGTTAAATTTTTATATTCATAAAAAAGACGGATGGTTAGCACACCAGCAGAAAGAAAAAATTGAGAATACGCTCAAATTACAAGATTATTTTGTGCGAAGTGATACGGATATAAAAACGAAGGATAAAATAAAAGCGCAGAGTTCGAGGCGACCATTGAGTGATTGGATCTACTGGTTGCTTATCGTTATGTCTCTCAGTTTTATATGGATAGAAAACAAGTTCTTAGATAAATAATCTAGTAGATATTTTCAAAAACATCTCAATTGTAGAATTTCAGTAACACTATTCATTAATCAATTCGTGTATAGTCCGTTCAAAACAATATTAATTGAATATTAATAGTGACTAAAACAAAAAGGGATCAATCAATGAGAATAAAAAGACTATTTGTAGCTAAATCTGCGATTTCAATTTGTGCTCTATTATTAAACTTATCCGCCATTGCCGAAGTTTCGAATGGTGATTTTGAAAACTGGAGTGAAGGCGTACCCGATGGGTGGACCACTATCGACTCTGGGATATCGGTAGTTCAAAACACTTCCATTGTCAAAACAAATTTAAATTCGGCGGCAATTACAGTCAATACCGCGAGTCAAGGTTCGACAGACTTTCGGCAAGATGTAAATGTTGTTTCTGGTCAGACATATAACTTTTCTACTTGGCTCTATCACACAGAAGGCAATTTAAAAGCGCGTCTTTATGTGGATGGATATAGAAATTATTCGAACCAAAACCAGATAAATCAGTGGCAACAAATTAGCTACCAATATACCGCAAGTTCGACAGGAACTATCTCGGTTGGTCTTAGATTTTACGATGTATCGGGTTTTGATGGCTCTGAGCTGGTGTATGTTGATGAATTTCAACCGACTGATACAAATGCCGGCGGCGGTGATTCAGGAGGAGATTCGGGAGGAGGAGATAGCGGCGGAGGGTCATGTTCTGATGTCACTCTTGATCTTCTCACTGATAACTACGGATACGAAACGAGTTGGATTATTAATGATTTAGCTCAAACAGAAATAGACAGTGGCTCCAACCTAACAAGTAATACTAACTATCAAAAAACAAATTGTTTAGTTGAAGGTGATTACATTTTTGTGATCAATGATAGTTACGGAGACGGAATTTGTTGTGGTTACGGCTCCGGCTCATATGCAATTTCTCATGATGGTGTAACGCTCATTTCAGGCGGTGAGTTTCAGTCAAGCGAAAGTAAAACCTTTACCATCTCTAGCGGAGGAGATTCTGGTGACGGAGATTCGGGAGGAGGTGATTCTGGTGCAGGAGATTATTACAACTCAATTAATAACTTATCAGGTTATGGTTTAAAAACAGCTCTACATAATTTAATAAATAACCATGCATCACAAGGTTACACCGCTCTTTGGAATTTTTATTCTGATCATTCACTCGATACGGTTTATGAAAAAGATGGTTCAATACTCGATATATACTCTGAAAATCCAAGCGGTGCTGATAGTTATATTTACACAAAAGTGACTGATCAATGTGGTACCTATAATAGTGAAGCAGATTGCTATAACCGAGAGCACTCCTTCCCTAGAAGTTGGTTCGGTGGAAAAAATGAACCGATGAATTCTGATGTGCATCATATTTTTGCCACTGATGGTTATGTAAATTCTAAACGTGGTAGTTTTCCGTATGCGGTTGTTGGAAGCACAACTTTTGTTTCAAATAATAATAGTAAACTTGGGACTTCAATCTCTGCTGGTTATTCAGGTACTTCTTTTGAACCCATTAATGAATTTAAAGGCGACATAGCGAGAGCCTATTTTTATATGGCGACACGTTATGAGAATGTTATTGCTGGATGGGAAAAAAATAGTAGCGCCAGTGATGCAGTTTTAAATGGTACGAACAATCAAGTATTTGAAACTTGGCAGCTCAATTTATTAATTAATTGGCACAATGCCGACCCGGTCAGTCAATATGAAATTGATAGAAATAATGCCGCACAAAACTTTCAAGGAAATAGAAATCCTTTCGTTGATCATCCAGAGTGGGTTGAGGTGATTTGGAGTCAGTAATTTAGTGTAGTTACTGGTATAGAACTAAATGATATTTGATTAAATTGTTTACGTCGAATAATCAATTAGTTTGTAGAGGTTCTCCATTTTTGTTTGTCAACATTATGACGTTTTGCTATGTCAACGGAAGACGCGCGCTGGCTAAGGTAAATAATGTTTTGATATTTTATCTCAATTAACAATGCTCATTGTTCAAAAATCAGACACTTTGATGGACTATTTATTTTGCACTGCAATGCAAAATTGAGATATCTAGTTTTTTGTGACTTGTATCCGAAAAAAAATAGGCTTTCTTAATTATTGATGTTGAGTTAGTTATATTAGCATTTGAGAATGTATTGCAAATGCAACAATAGTCAAGTGTTCAGGATACATAAGAATTTGCTAATAAAAATAATTTTAGAAAAAAGTGATTTTTATTTTAGTTTAAAAAATAGTCAACAATTAACCATAAATGGATTCAATTCTCATTTCTAAAAACTTCGCGTTGTAACCTTCTCAAAATTTAATTAGTTTTCTTGGTTCATTTTTTAAGGCAAATTTTAAAAAATGATCAATTTATTAAAACAAAAATCTGCTTGCAGATTCCCGCACGGACCAAAAGGGGCTGTTTTAATCCAAACATAATTATAAAATATTGGAGAACACATGAAGAAGTTGAAGTTAGAAAAATCAAACCTGGATCGTTCCAATCAGGCTAGTCTTTTTACTCGCTCAAAAAAAACAATTGCTGTATCAATGGCATTAGCATCATTGTCAGCGGTCGGATTTTCGTCTGTATCAATGGCAAATGATATTAGTACAAAATATAGAGCAGTCAGCGCGGCAAAAGCTGTAAAGGGGCAATACATTGTTGTGTTAAAAGAACAACAAGTTAACCAGCAAGTGTCTGTGATGAGTGGACACGCGCCACTGAATGCTGCGGCAATTATGGAGTATAGACGCAACGCCGTTGCAAATATGGCAACTGAAATGTCAAATATGCATAACGCAAAGATTAAAAAACAATATCACGCCGCGTTAAGTGGTTTTTCCGCTCAAATGTCTCAAAAAAATATGCGTGCCTTATTGGCTGATGACAGAATCGCTTACATAGAACAAGATCAAATTATGCGATCAAACGCCACTCAAACTGGTGCGACTTGGGGATTAGATAGAATAGACCAAGCAAATTTGCCTTTAGATTCAAATTACACTTATACACCAGATGGAACAGGTGTTAATGCTTACGTGATTGATACCGGCGTGATGGTGGGTCATAGCGATTTTGGCGGCCGAGCTGTCAATGGTTGGGATTACGTAGATAATGACTCTGTTGCAAATGACTGTAACGGTCACGGTACTCACGTTGCCGGAACGATTGCTGGTTCAACTTGGGGTGTCGCTAAAAACGTAACAGTGACTGGCATACGAGTTTTAGATTGTGCTGGCTCAGGAAGTAACGCAGATGTGATTGCTGGTGTAGATTGGGTTGCGGCTAATGCTGTTCATCCTGCAGTAGCCAATATGAGTTTAGGTGGAGGCTCTTCAACTGCGCTTGATAATGCTGTTCAAGCGGCGATTGATAGCGGTGTAACTTTTGCTGTTGCAGCTGGCAATAGTAATTCTGATGCGTGTGTTGGTTCTCCCAATCGAGTGGCGGATGCTTTAACCGTTGCTTCGTCAACTTCATCAGACGCGCGCTCAAGTTTTTCTAGTTGGGGTTCATGTATTGATTTATTTGCTCCCGGCTCAAGCATTACTTCTACCTGGAATAATGGTGGCACCAATACAATTAGTGGAACGTCCATGGCATCACCTCACGTTGCTGGAGTCGCCGCTCTATACTTACAAGATAACCCATCAGCGACTCCTGCGGCAGTGAATGCTGCGATAGTTGGTAATGCTGTCAGTGGGAAAATTAGTGATGTAGCTGGTTCGCCTAACCTATTACTACAATCCGACTTTGGCTCAACACCGCCTCCGCCACCACCGAGTGACAATGTTTTAGAAAAAGCAGTTTCTAAAACTAATCTCTCTGGTTCGCAAGGCAACGAGACTTTCTACACAATGGAAGTACCTGCAGGCGCAACTGAGCTTAATTTTGATATGAGCGGTGGCACTGGTGACGCTGATTTATACGTTAAATTTGGTTCGGCTCCAACAACATCTTCTTATGATTGTCGCCCATACCGGAATGGTAATGTCGAAAATTGTAACTTTGCTACGGCTAGTACAGGAACTTACCATGTGATGGTGCGCGCTTACTCAACCTATAGTGGAGTGTCATTAGTCGGTGATTACACGCCAGCAAGTGGTGGCGGTGGAGGAGGTAGCGATACTTTCTTTGAATCGACGACTGATGTCAATATTCCAGATAATAACTCAACTGGTGTTCGTGGTGACTTAGTTGTTGATAGAGCAGGTCAAGCTGGAACTATCGAAATTCATGTTGATATTAAGCATACTTATGTGGGCGATCTTAAAATTGAAATCTTTGCACCCGATGGCGCAAGTGCAGTTTTGAGAAATCGAACGGGTGGTTCCGCAAATGATATTGATGAAAACTATACAATCAATGCGGGAACTCGTGATGCAGCAGGAACTTGGCAGTTAAAAGTAAGCGATCACGCCGGCGTTGATGTTGGTTATATCGATAGCTGGTCAATTACTTTTCAATAAAAAGTAGTTTATGTGATATTGAAAGGGATGGCCTTTGCTATCCCTTTTTGTATTCTATAATTCTCTTGATTTAAAAGGGTGAACTCAATAGAATTATTTTTTACAGTATTTTAGTAGATTGATAAATCTACATAAAGTCGGGAATTTTAGAGCATATTTAAAACAATGAATAATCGACTTATATTCAGCTTTCTTTGTATTTTATTAATTGCTGGCTGCACAACAAATAATTTAAAAAGTTATAAATTACCTGAGGAAGGAATAAATGCATTTATAGCTGTTGATGAAAACGCACCTCATTTGCGGTCAGAATATTCGAATGACACATTATTGGCATATGTTTTATTTAGACCATGGCTTGGTTTACCTGCTATTTTTGGAGATGCCGATAAAAATAAAAAGATAAAAAAGTCAGTCGAAAAAACAATACAACCCATAAAGATTAATTTGGGAGATTCCAAGTTTTCAGATAGCTATAAAGAAAAAATATTTGAATCAATTGAAAGTGTAGACTGGATAAGAATAAATAAAAGATTAGAAAGTGATACCTTTGATGAATATATCTTAAAAGTTGGCAGCCATCATATATTTGTTTTAACGAGTTATTTGTTTACTAAGAATTTGGACTCACTTGAGGTATATACTTTTGTAAAGATTAAAAAGGTCGATAGACTAGCTAACAAATTAAAAAAAACATATCCAAAATTTACTGAAATATTCAGCAATTCATTTAAATATATATCGCCAATCAGTCAAACTCTAGTAAAATCTTCTGATTATAGAAGTAAAAAAATCAAAGCGTTAAATCACTGGTATAAAGAGTCAGTTTCGAAAATAGAATCTGAATTCTCAAAAATTAAAGGTTGGAATGAAAAGAATGAATTAAGGAAAATGTACCATAAAAAACTAGATAAGATAAAAAGACCTTATAATGCTTTTGAAATTAGAGAATTGAGAAAGGAATACTGGCTAGAAAATAACTCAGAAAAATTAAAACAATATTTATTTGAATCTATTCCAGAAACCCAAAAAATGCTTACTCATTTATTAAAGGATAAAGAAAACTTTAACTATAAAACGCATCGGCAAAAATTAAAAAAAATTAGTCGGACAGCAAGAGAAGTTTCATCAAACAAAAGTAGACTAATAGTTGAAGATAGCCAGCATTTCCTATGTTCTATACCTATTGGCGGAGA
>JBMYPE010000045.1:0-9271 GCA_049600015.1 Kangiellaceae bacterium | reverse complement strand
TTAACTTTCTGCGTTTTGTAACATTAGCTGGGATAATCTCATTAATTCCAAATATCGTTTATAGCGTGAATCATCAGAAGATAGTTTTTCAATATCCGATAATATATTCTCTGCTTGTAATAATAAATCGGGATTGTCTTTCTTTTGTTGGAATTTCTTCAATAGAGCTTGAGCTCTATTAAGAGCAATATTAATGTTGTTTGGCGCAATTCCAAAAGCTTCGCCAAATTTACTCAGCGCTCGATTGTATTGTTTCATCTTAAAAAACTTAACCGCTTGGTTGTTTATTTTGTTTACTTTTAGCGCATTGGCGACCAGGTTCTCATTTTTGGTCAATTTTTTTACTTTATTAATAAAATCTTTTTGGTCAAAATATTGTTCGACACCATCTTCTAAAACGCTTTCGGCCAACTCGGAGAAACCTAAATGTTGTAAGCTAGTAGCAATTTCAATACATTCATATGCTCCAATATTTTCATCTAAATTCTTAAACTCACTATTTGCTTTTGATATCTGCCTATCCACATTTATTTGATCATCAATGATAGAACTAAAATCAGCATGAGCAACTGCTCCTCTAAATTTTGTACTTGATGACGATGAAAATTTTGATTGAAGTTGAGAAAATACGCTATTTGCTTCTTTTATTAGTTTATCCCTGTCTTCGTTTCGAACCGTTTTTAATCTTACTCCTAATGATTTAACAAGTTTTACGTATTCGTCAGCTTTGGAAAATGCTGAGTATTTTCCTTGTTTAACTGCTTGACGGTAAGCTTTAAGCATTACAGAATGATCACCATTTTGTTCTGCAAGTTCGCCTAACAAACGTTGACGTTTTATTAATTTTGGAGAGCGTGCGATTGCTTTTTCTATGGTTTGTTGTGCTTCCACCGGTTTATTTTGTTTACTTTGTATTTTTGCGAGCCAGTCATACCCTTCCAAAGAGGATGGGAACTCCATTAACATGCGCTTAAAAATGGTCTCCGCCAGGCTAAAGTCTTTTGTTGAATACAATAAACTACCCAATTCTGTTAATGCCCAAGGGGTCACTCGTTCGGAGATTTCATTCTCTAGAAATTTGATGCAATTTTTTACGCTTGTAGTATTTATTAATAGTATTAATTTTATTTTTTTTAGCTCATGTTTATGGCGACGGGTTTTGGTACTTAAGTCATCATGAAGTTTTTTAACTTGTGTCCAATTTTTTCGTATGATGGCCTTTCGGATTTGTTTAAAATGCTGTTTCTTCTCTAAGGATTTATCAATTCTTGATTTTAATAATTGCCTATTAAATGGTTTCGTAAGATAGCTATCAGGTTTTGACTCTAATGCGGCCATTACCATGGATGCCGTTTTTTCAGCTGTAATCATAATGAATCCCGTATGTTCAGTTATGATTTTAAAATGAAGTAACTCCTCAAAAACTTGCTGGCCATCTTTACCTTCACCTAAGTTATAGTCAGACAAAATTAAATCGTAGGTCGTTTCACGACATTTTTGTATCGCAGCGTCTGCACAGCTGACATGATCGATATGATTACAACCCATCTTATATATCATAGATATAATGGCACTTGCGTAATCAGCAAAATCTTCAATTAATAATATTTTTATCTTACTGTACTGAATCATCTAGAATAGAGCAATGCCATAAGGAAGGGTTGAATAACGACTGAGTGTTTTCTTAAGGAATGTAAATCTCAAACAATCCTCCATTTAGAGCGCCACCATTGCTTAAAGCAATATAACCCTTTTTAGATTTGTTTTTATGAATGGAAGCTATTTGATCCGCAAAAAACAAGCCTAATCCGGTACTGCCTGTCGATTGGTTAATTCCGTGCATATAGTTTTCTTGAAGGTTAAGCATTGCTTCTGGATACCCGTGACCGTCATCATTTATCTGGATCACCAAATAATCTTCCATTTTGCAGGAGATTGTTATCTTAGATTTTGTGTAACGTATGGCATTACCAAATATATTTTCTATCACAATAGCCAAAAGATTTTGATCAAAAAAGCCATCGATAGATTCATCTACTTCTATATCACAAATGATGTCTTTAGCTTCCAATAGTTGAGACAAAACAATGGTTTGCTCTTCTATGAATTCGTACATATTATGGTAGTTTGGGTTAAACGGGAGTTGACCATTTTCCAACTTATACAAAGATAACAATTGCATGAGTGAATTGTTAACACGATTGCTTTCATATTGAACGATTCCAATTTCTTTATTTGTATTTTCATCGTTCGTTATCTTTTTTTGTTTTTCTAAAATATGGTCTAGAGACTGACCTAACATTGCGAGTGAGTTTTTCATATCATGAACGGTTGAAGCTAAAACTAAACTAAAATAGTCTTGATTTGATTTGTTGGACATAATTGTTGCCTTTATGCTGATTTGCTAATCATCAGTTGAGTTAAACGATTTAATTCTGAGTAACGAGGAAAACGGCTATCAGTCGATTCTATAGTGTTTATATTCGATAGCTTTTGATTGGCTAATTCAATGGGGTTAAATGAAACTTTAAAGTTATCTTCACTTTGAGATAACTTCAATAAAGACTGTACATAATTTAGCGTAATATTGATATTTTTAGGCGAAATAGAGTTAGCTTTTTCAAAATAGTCAATGGCCGTTAAAAATTCACCTCTTTTAAAATGCAAGATTCCTTTTTCATTCTGTTGTGCGACTTTTTTACATTTATCAATTAAGCTTTGATCTTCAGTGAAGTTTGCGATTTGCTCGATAAAACTTTTATCGTCCAAATTTTGCTGAATTGCTTCTTGAACGATAGCGTCCGCAAATTCGTCTTCTTCGATTTCTCTCAAACTTTTGGATATTTCTAAACAAACTTGAGGTGTCAAAGCTCCATCAAAATTGTCAAACATCAATTTTGCTTTTTCACTGTATTTTGTGACATTTTCTGATTCGTTAACGGCCTTACTAAACGCCGCGTGAGCAACGTTACTTCGTATCAGAGTGCCTGTATCATTTTTAAATCTATTTTCTAGTTTTGTGAATGTTTCTTCTGCCTCTGATATTAAAGGTTCCAACGCTGCGTTTTCTTGCTTCGCTTTGTTTTTTAACCCGTGTGTCAGTTTGACATACTCATCCGGGCTCGCAAACGCGGAGTATTTACCCTCGTTAACGGCATGTCGGTAGGCAAATGTCATGGTATTAAAATCTTTGTTTTCTTCTGCAATGGAACCTAGTGTCTTTTGACGCCTTACCACTTTAGGCGCTTTTCTGATGGCTAAATTTACAACCTCCTGAGCTTCGATTTTTTGATCTATTGCAAGTAGTGTTTTTGCGTGCCAATCATATGCTTCTAAATTCATGGGGAAGCTCTTAATCATATTTTTAAATACACTATTTGCTTGATCAAATTTCTTTTGCAAAAAATATATTTCACCAACACCTTGTAATGCCCAAGGGATTTCTCTATCTGCAATAATTTTTAAAGATAATGCCAATGCTTGATCTAATTTATTTTGTTTCTTTAAACATTTAAATTCTAAGCGTAAACAAGACATTCGATATTTAGGATATTTGTTAGCAATTGTTCTGCATTGATGAACAGCTTCATCCCATTTATTTTTTTTGATACACTGATTGATTGGACTGAGAGTCTCTTTCTTTTCAACCGCCTTAGTGATTCGAGATTTAAGAAGTGCAGGAGTGAAAGGTTTGGCTATGTAATTATCTGGTTGGTATTCAATAGCACCCATCACCATTGCTGATGTATTTTCGGCAGTGAGCATAATAAAGATACATTTAATCGGAAGAATATTGTAAAACATTAACTCTTCCAAAAGTTGTTGCCCGTCCTTACATTCACCTAAGTTATAATCTGATAAAATTATGTCATAATTTTTTAACTTGCAAGCTTCGATCGCGTCATCAGCGTTATTAACAATTTCCACCGATTCATTGCCCAAAGAATAGAGCATCGTTCTAACTGAACGGGCAAATTCGGTGAAATCGTCAATGATAAGTGTATGCTTTTTTGCTAGTGTAAACATGAATGGTTTAAATATCCCTACTTTATTAATAGAAAGTATAGGCGTAATTTTGTTAAGTCATTAAATAAAAACGAGAAATGCTCAAAATTGTACAAATAAATATTAAAACCTAGCTTGTTAAGTGCGAAAAAGGGTCTATGCTTATAATCTAAATGATTCAAAAATCGTATCCCTGAGTCTAAAAAGGTATGAAAAACCTTTATAAAGGACGTTGTTCTAGGATGTTTACATGGAAAATGGATGAAACTTCAGCAGATTAAATACATTTTTGAGGTTGCTAGAAATCAGCTAAACGTCTCTGCAACAGCCGAGTCGTTGTTTACCTCTCAGCCTGGCATTAGTAAGCAAATTCGTTTGTTGGAAGATGAACTTGGCGTGGAAATATTTGTGCGTAGCGGCAAGCATTTAACCAATATTACGCCTGCTGGACGAGAAATATTACCAATTGCTGAAAATATGCTTAAACAAGTTCGAAGTATCCAAAACATAGCGGCAAGCCATGTAAACCAGCGAGAGGGGCGGCTAAATCTTGCAGCATCACATACCTTTTCTAGATACTTCCTTCCTGACATTGTTGAATCTTATCGAGCTCAGTATACCAATGTCACCATGCATATTTATCAAGGCGAAGGTGAAAACTTAGATCGTGAATTAGATGACGGCAAGTTAGATTTAGCTTTAGTGCACGATGGAGAGGATATTTTTTCAGATAAAATTCAGTTACCTTGTTTTTACTGGAATCGAAGTATCATCATTCCCAAAAAGCATCCCCTAGCCAGCTCAAAAGAGATTTCATTTGACTTATTGGCTCAGTACCCATTGCTGACACACACTAGTTCGGGCGGAAAAACCAACCGCATAGAGCAGGCGTTTAAAGAAAATGGCTTTTCTCCAGAAATTGTTTTTTCTGCCACAGACTGTGAAATTATTAAGTCATATGTGCGGATGGGGTTAGGTGTCGGGATTATTGCTGACATGGCCTATGAAAAACACTTAGATGAAGATCTTGTTTCTATATCAATCGAAAATTTGTTTCCTAAATCGCTAGTGAATGTGGTTTTTGATCGGAACCTCTACTTTAGAGAGTTTATTTTCTCATTTATTGAGTCTCTCGCACCTCAGCTGTCTAAAGACTTAATATTGAAAGCACAGCAAACCAAATCGGCTACAAAAATATCCAAGTTAGTGGAAAGTTCGCTAATTCCCGTGTTATAAAGATAATTCATAGATAGTTTAGCCTTCTCACAGTTTTTAAATAAAAGTTTCTGTATTTTTATTACCGCCACTGGTATCTTTAACCTCTAACTAAGATTTACTGTCGTTAAATCAAAAACTTGAGGATTTAGATGTCAGAACCAATTACCTATATAGTCACCAATAATGCTGTTGCATTTGGCATGTTAGCGCTTATTTTAGGCTTTGTTTTTTATTCGAGCCATAGTGATGCGCCCTATTTTAAAAAGTTTTACTCTGTTGTACCGGCATTATTGCTTTGCTACTTTTTACCGTCGTTACTGCATACTTTTCATATCATCCCATTTAATTACGCTTGCACTGACATACTCAGTGGAACGATTAATGCCGGTGCAAATGTGCTAGCGGAATGTCAAGCAGCGAAAGATCCAGGTGATACTACAATTGGCTCCATTGGCTCCGATCTTTATTATGTTTCGTCTCGCTTTCTCTTGCCCGCTAGCCTGGTTTTACTGACTTTAAGTATTGATTTCAAAAAGATAAGAGCTTTAGGCTCTAAGGCTGTCATTATGTTTTTGACTGGGACAGTCGGCATTGTGATTGGTGGACCGATTGCTTTATTAATAATGTCTGCGATAAACCCAGATGTTGTAGCCGGGGACGTTTGGCGAGGCATGACAACCGTTGCTGGGAGCTGGATAGGAGGCGGTGCCAATCAAGCCGCAATGAAAGAAATCTATGAAGTTTCGGGTGGTATATTTTCTAGTATGATTGCTGTGGATGTGATTATGGCTAATATTTGGATGGCTGTATTATTGTATATGGCGGCAAGAGCAAAAGCGCTCGATACTAAATCTGGAGCGGATACAACAGCAATTGAAGATTTAAAAAATACGGTTGAAAAATTTAATAAGGAAAATGAACGAAACCCTAACCTTACTGACTTAATGTTAATGGTAGCGATTGCGTTTGGCGCAACTGCATTCGGACATATTGTGGCTGACACTGTTGCTCCTTATATCAGTGAACACTGGCCGGGTGCCGCTGAGTATTCTTTAACCAGTAAGTTCTTTTGGCTGATTGTGACAGTGACTACTTTGGGGCTAATTTTTTCAACCACTAAACTTCGTAATTATGAAGCTGCTGGGGCGTCTAAAGTTGGTTCTGTATTTATTTACGTGCTGGTTGCAACTATCGGTCTGCATATGGATATTTCGGCGATTATAAAAAGCCCGTGGTTATTTGTGATAGGTGCTATTTGGATGCTGGTACATGCGAGCTTGATGTTGATTGTGGCAAAACTGATTAAAGCACCAGTATTTTTCTTAGCTGTAGGCAGTCAAGCTAATGTTGGTGGTGCGGCGTCTGCGCCAGTTGTCGCCGCTGCGTTTCACCCATCTTTAGCTCCTGTTGGGGTGTTATTGGCTGTTTTAGGTTATGCCTTAGGTACTTACATGGCATGGTTATGCGGACAAATATTAATGGTCGCAGCAGGGGTTGTATAAATTAATCAAGCTATTTTAAGGAATCTGGTAGTTAATGCTTAAAATTCAATTCAAAGACAGGCGAAAACCAGCGATGTGGCTTGTTGAGTCAACGATTAAAATATCGAGTGATATGCCCTGCGATATTTTAATTGAAGATGTACAAGCGAAAGGCGTTGAATGTGAGTTGGTTGTTGAACATTCTAAGATAACCTTAAACCTCATCAGTTCCGCACCAACAGTCTTTGTAAATGATATTCCAGTATTAAAATCTCAAGATATTCAAGCGTGGGATATCATTCGCGTAGGCTCAGATGAATTAGAGTTAATTGATCCTATCAAAGCAAGAAGTCCTCAGCCACAATCAAACGAGTCAAGTAAAACGGTGATTCGAACCGCTATTTCCGAGTGGATGTTGAAAGCAAATACACCGCCATTGTCGGGTCGATTTTTTCAAATTAACAATGGGAATACCATAGGCAGAGATGATGCTGCAGATATTGTTGTCCCATTAGACTATATATCAAGAATTCATGCGAAACTGAATGTGACAAAAGGTCAATTAGAAGTAGAAGATCTCAACTCATCCAATGGCACTTTTGTTAATGACGAAAAAATCCACCGAACAAAGCTCCATAATAAGGACGAGCTCAGATTAGATGAGTTTTCGTTCTCGGTGATTGGTCCAGAGCAAAAACAAATGCCTAAACCAAAAACTGTTGTACGCGAAAAGAAAGAAGTTTCAGATAAAATTAAAAAATCGATCACCAGTGCGCACCCTAAGATACGCTTAGCTTCTCAAACCGTTTATTTACACGATATAAGTGAAAATTCAAAAGGTGAAGTGCATGAGATAGTCAATGCTAAAAATCATTTGAGTAAATTGCTAGGACATCATTTGTCTACGAGTGAAAAAAGCGTTTCAGCACGCCACGTTTACTTAAATCAAACTGATACCGGATGGGAGATAGTTAATAATGGCGCTTCCGATGGATTGTTAATCAACGGTAATATGCAGATTAGAGCAGTACTCTCCGACGAAGACAATGTCACGGTTGGTGGTGTTCAATATAAGTTTCAATCTTCGGGAGTAGAAGCAAAAGTTTATGTTAAGCATAAGAAAAGTGGTTCTGGTGTTGTGGCTCTTATTGTTGCTGGAATCGTTGCAATTGGCTTAGCCGGTTGGCTGCTTTTGTAATATGACAAATTCAAAATAATATAAAAAAACTTGAGTTAAAAAGATAAGTTAAAGCATTAACATTATGGTTAATAGAATAATTATACAAACTGATACTCCCAAAGCAATCAGCAACCAACTGGATTGCCTAATCTCATTTAAACTCAATTCTTTCTGAGACGGCTTTTTTGCAAATTCACCTTCCTTTTTATTTAACTCTTCTATTTCAGAGTTAAGTCCGTTAGAAACTTTCCTTTTTTTATTTTTTCGATTTAGCTTATTCAGAATGTTCAATACTTCTTGTGAGTTCTCAGGACGGTTTACCGGATCAATCGCGATTAATCGATCGATTAATGTTTCAAGTTGAAATGGTATTTTTTCTTTACGTTCCATTTTCTTGAAGTTAACAGGTGCTCCATAAAGCATGTGAAATAAAATAGCGCCTAAGGAATAAAGATCATATCGTTCAGAAATTGCTTGCTGCCCAGGAGGAAGATAATCCAACTGCTCTTCACGAACAAATTGATATTGATTATTAAGGGAAAAATCGGTTAGCTTAATGGTTTCATCATTACTAAATACGACGTTGTTAGGCGTTAAACGGGTATGTAAAAACTTGTTATTGTGAGCAAATGTTAAAGCTGAACAAATTTGAAAACTTAAACTTATCACTTGTGGTAATGGCATGGGAGAAAGCAATCTACTGGTTAAACTACCGCCTGAAAGATATTCACTTACGATGATATTGTGTTCATCATTTGAAGCTGTTGCATAGATTCTAGCAATATTGGGATGCTTTAAACTACTCACTAACCGTGTCACTTTTACATTAGCATCTTGTTTTCTTCTTCTTTTAATCACGAGTAACTGACTGTTACTTTTTTTTTGAAAAAGATAAACGCGTTGATGTTGAAAACTCGCCAAAATATCTAGTAATTTAAACTGATTGCTTAAGTCTTTAGTGTCCTCATCTGCTTGCTCTTGTTTACTTTTGGCTATGTGACTTCCTTGAGATACATCTAATAAATGGTTGCGAACATCCGTGAGTGATTGATATCTTTCATTAGGATTTGGTTCAGTGCAGCGGATGATAATTTTCTGTAGAGTTTTGGGAAGTTTTTTAAATAATATTTCATGATTTTCTAAGGCATCGTTTTTATTATTTGTATTCACTGGCTCTGTACAAAACACTCGCTGCATTAATACGCCGAATGAAAAGATATCACTGGCAACAGTGGCATGTGCATAATCATTAATTTGTTCGGGCGCGATAAATCCTTGTGAACCAACAATGGATGTTTGAGGTTTAGACTTGCTTTGCTTTTTAGAAAGAGTTTTTTCTTTTGTTAAAGCAATTCCAAAATCTAAAACTTTAGCTACACCGTGCTGG
>JBMYPE010000044.1:0-9354 GCA_049600015.1 Kangiellaceae bacterium | reverse complement strand
AGTTAACCGGAGGTCACTTTATACTTCAATCAAAACCTAAAGAGTCTTGGGAGCTGATTAGTGAACCATTAAGTTGATTCACGAGATAAAAAAGTTAAAAATAATATTGAAACTATTAGATATAACACTCCTGCTATAAAAATCCAATTTGGAAAATAATCTAGTAAAAAATAAAGGGCAACCGCAGATAAAATTATGCGAACTAACTCAATTGCTTTGATATGATTTTTGGACTCCAGCAACCAGCCATTTATCAATAAAGGTGATGTAATAAGACACCAAATAATCAATTGTGCTGTAAATGAAAGTGTCATACTGGCTTGAATAAATAAAACACTAAACATAACCACAAAAATATATTGTATTAGTGTGTAAAGTTTAATTAATTGATTAGGCTCAGGGTTGTATTTAATTTGTTCACCGGCAGGTTGCTTTGTTATTGGGAATCTTTCTTCAACATCAGTAGGTCGCCAGCCTGTTGGCATAAACCAAATTTTTAATTTGTCTAACCAGTTTTTAGTTCTTATCGCGTCGCTTAATAACGAAAACCAAGTGTGTAGATTAGCCCAGATGGGATTAAAACTGTTTAGCGGTCTACGCACGCCATACACAACTTTTTCTTCATCTAATTCTTCCTGAAAAGTCCCAAACCACTTATCCCAAAGGATAAATACGCCACCATGATTTTTATCAATATATATTTCATTTTGTCCATGATGAACTCTATGATGGGATGGGGTGACAAAAATTGATTCGTACCACCCTAGTTTTCCAATCAATTGCGTATGTACCCAATACTGGTAAATTAAATTTAAAGCACCACTAACAAAAAACACTTCCGCTGGTATGCCGACGACAAAACTAGGTATATAAAATATCCAAGGCATGACTGAACTGCTTGTTTGTCTTAGCGCGGTTGTAAGGTTGTATTCCTCACTTTGATGATGAACCACGTGAGATGCCCATAAAAAATTGATGTTATGCGAAACTCGATGAAACCAGTAATATAAAAAATCATAAAAAATAAAACCAAATATCCATGTAAAGACTGATTCTTGAGGTAAATGAAATATGGCAAGAGAGTTGGGTGCCCAAGCGTATACTATGGCTGCAAAACTAAAAATAACTAACTTCTTGGTTTGACTAATGACACCTAAAGACAAACTGGTTAATGCATCGTTTAATCGATATACACCCGCATTTCGTTTTTTATTGACATAAAGTTCAATAAAAATAAGTAAAAAGAAAAAAGGAGTTGCGAATAGAATAATTGTGGTTGCCAATTTAAATACCTTACTTTTTTACATTTTCAGGATCAGGTTTTTTTATTAACTGATCATTCACTTTAAGCCAAGAAACATGAGTATCATAATAGGAGTGGACTTGTGGTTCTCTATCAATCGGTGTAAGGAAACTGGTTCTTGTTATATGGATTTCATTTTCCCATTTGGCTGATCGAAAAAACAAATTAGAACCACATTTAGAACAGTGTCCTCGCTCGGAATCATGTGACGATTGATACCAACACAAATGTCCTAGTTGGTCATCAATAGTAATTCTTGAATGATCAAAACCCACCCAAGTCACAAATGCAGCCCCATGTATTTTTTGACACATAGTGCAGTGACAATGTGATGCCCAAAGTGAGGGTAGTTTTACAATATATGAAACTGCCCCACAAAAACATGCTCCGGTAGTTGTCATAATTGTTTTTTAGTTATTTGTTTTGATAGTGTCGACATGCGAGTTTTGACTCTAAATATTCCTACAGCATTTGCTTGTAATAAATTGTTTTCATCAAGTACAAATAAAATTTTGTCCATTTTTAATGTGTTACGATTAATTTGAACAATTGATTTAGTGTCTTTTTTAAATTTCCCATCTGTAAACTCTTTCCATTGATACTTAGCAACTGCATCTGGTTCGATACTATCTATCGTCAGGCAAAATTCATAAATTTGATCCCACTTTCCGCACCATTTTCCGACAAACGATTGATCTGTAATATCTTTTCCAACGCTAGCAAAGGAATAAAGAAGTAAGAAAATGGATGTGAGAAGTTTGGTTTTAGTCACTGATTAACCTCATAATCGACAAATTCATAATCATAAGGATTCTTTTCGTCTTTAACGTACTTTTCTCTTTTAATTTCTGAGAGGTTTAATGTTTCGTATTCAGGAAAACAAGTATCGCCTTCAATTTCTAAATCGATAAAAGTTAAATAAAGTTTATCGGCCTGTTTAATCGTTTGTGAGTAAAGAAAACCACCGCCAATAATCATAATTTCTTGATAGTCTATCAAAAGCTTCAAAGCATCTTCTACAGAATGAACCACAATACATCCATCTGCAAAATAATCTCTATTTTTACTGATGATGACATTTTCCCTACCCGGCAAGGGGCGCCCGATTGATTCAAATGTTTTTCTCCCCATCACGATAGGTTTTGACATAGTGACGTGTTTAAAATGTTGAAGATCAGCAGGCAAGTGCCATGGCATTTTATTATCTTTTCCAATGACTCTATTTTTTGCCATAGCGGCCACTAGCGAAATGATAGGTTTTTGCTTTATGTTGCTCATCAGTTTAAACCGCTATAGGTGCTTTTATATTTGGGTGTGCTTCGTAACCGACTATTTCAAAATCTTCATATTGATAACTAAAAAGATCTTCTGGTTTTCTTTTGATGACTAGTTTAGGAAGTTTTAACGTCTCTCTTGAAAGTTGTTCTTTTGCTTGTTCAAAATGATTGGAATACAAATGAACATCGCCACCACTCCAAATAAACTCACCAACTTCTAAATCGCATTGTTGCGCAATCATGTGAGTCAACAATGCATAAGAGGCAATATTAAAAGGCACACCTAAAAAGATATCACAACTGCGTTGATACAGCTGGCAAGATAATTTTCCATCGGCGACATAAAACTGAAATAATGAGTGGCAAGGTGGTAAAGCCATTTCATCGGCGACTCCAGGGTTATATGCGACCACTAAAATACGACGGCTATCAGGATTCTTTTTTATCGTTTCAACCACATTATTAATTTGGTCAATTGTTTTTCCATCAGGTGTTTTCCAAGCACGCCATTGCTCTCCATAAACGGGACCTAAATCACCATTTTCGTCAGCCCAGTCGTCCCAAATTTTTACATTATGATCTTTAAGATATTTAATATTTGTGTCACCTTTTAAAAACCAAAGTAGTTCGATCATAATTGAACGCAAATGAAGTTTTTTTGTGGTAGTGAGTGGAAAGCCTTCTTGCAAATCAAATCGCATTTGGTAGCCAAATACACTACGTGTTCCTGTACCTGTCCGGTCACCTTTATCCGCGCCCGTATCTAAAACGTGTTGCATCATCTCTAAATATTGTTTCATTATTTGTCCTCTTGCAAAGACGGTGTTGACTCATTCTTTTTGTAGCACCAAATAAACAAGCCCAAACCAACAATGATCATTGGCAATGATAGTAGTTGTCCCATTGAAATAAATTCTGCCATATCTTTTAGATGCTCATCTGGCTCTCGAAAGTATTCAACAATAAATCGAAAGCTGCCATAACCCAACAAAAATAAACAGCTAACAGTTCCAGCAGGACGCGGCTTTTTACTATAGAAATAGAGAATTAAAAAGAGAACAAAACCCTCTAAAAAAGACTCATACAATTGGGATGGATGTCTGTACAATCCTTGTGGATCACCTGGAAAGATCATCGCCCAAGGAACAGATTCAACGTCAGTTGCTCTCCCCCAAAGTTCGCCATTGATAAAATTACCAATTCTCCCAGTAAAGAGCCCAATGGGAGCCATGGGGGCAAAAAAATCAGAAATAATCGCAAATGATTTTCCAGTCTTTTTTGCAAAGTAAGCAAAGGAAAGTAATACGCCAATTAGCCCGCCATGAAACGACATTCCGCCTTCATGTATTTTAAAAAGATAGAGCGGATCGGCTAAAAAGAAATCAAAATGATAAAATAGAACGTAGCCCACTCGGCCACCTAGTACGACTCCTAAAAACGCATAAAATAGGAAGTCACTGACTTGTTCTTGGGTAAAAGGACTACCAGGTTGTTTGGCGCGATAACTTCCTAAATACCAAGCTCCGGCAAAACCCGCGAGGTACATCAGTCCATACCAATTGAGACCAATCGGACCGTAAATTTGAATAATGACAGGATCAATGTTTGGGAATTCCATAGAGGATACTTTTTGGGCTTAACTAAACCATTGAGTATAAATAATTTGACCTCCAGTGAAAACCAAAAACAAAGCAAATATCTTTTTAAGAGCAGATTCCTTAAAAGCATGAGCGACTTTAGCGCCTAAAGGTGCACCTAATACCGAGAATACAACTATGCCTAAAAATGCTGGCCAATAAATAAAGCCAGAGGCGTGAGAGACATCATCGGTCATATTCATCCCGTTAATTAAGTAACCCATTGCACCAAATAGGGCTACAGGAAATCCACAAGCAGCAGCCGTACCGACTGCATTATGAGCACTTTCACCTTTGTAAACATAAAAAGGTACTAAGATGCTCCCACCACCTATGCCAATCAAGCTAGAAATAAAACCAGTAAAGTTACCAAACAAAAAATAACTAAAATGCTCTTTCTTATTTATTATCTTAGGTTCGTCATTTCGTCTGTTCTCGGTAGAAAAAAATAAATAAATCGCAGTAAGTAAAGCACCCAATGCAAAAATAGTAACTAAAATTGAGCCGCTCACGATAGAGGCAACCTTGGACGCAATAATTGAACCCACGATTAACCCAGGTGTAATCGAAATTAATAGTTGCCAGTTAACTGAATTTCTCACATGGTGAGAGCGTGTAGAGGATATTGAAGTGATGACAATGCAGGCTAATGAAGTGCCGATTGCAAGATGCGCCGTAAGATCTTTGCTAATTCCAATTTCGGGTAAAATTAATATAAGCAAAGGCACAATGATAAATCCACCGCCAATTCCAAATAGGCCTGCCATAAAACCTGCGGTTATCCCTGTTAAAGGAAAAATAACCCATAAAGGGATGCTATTCATAAGAGAATCAAACAAACTAAATCAATTGCCTGCGCGAATAAGAGCGCCTAGCCCTTTATTTTCCATTGCAATCAATAGCTCAGATTTTATCTTGGTGGCAGTTTCATATTGATTTAAGCGTTTGCTGATTTCTCTCATTTCATCCAGTGTGAATTGAGAGATCGTTTTCTTAACTCTAGCAATATTAGGTTCGCTCATACTAAATTCTCTATACCCCATACCAATCAATAATATAGTGGCTAAAGGATCAGATGCCATTTCACCACAAATTTGCAAACTCATATCATGGTTTTTGCATTCATTAATGATTAATTTAAGAACTTTTAAAACGGCAGGTTGAAAATGATTGTATAACCCCTTAATTCGTTGGTTATTTCTATCTACCGCAAGTATATATTGAATTAAATCATTGGTTCCAATGGACAAAAAATCGACGCGAGCGATTATACTCTCTAATTGCAAAACAGCCGATGGCACTTCTAATATGATTCCCACTTTAGGTTTTTGCAGCGTTTTACCTATTTCGAATGCTTCCTCTTCTATTTCGGCTGTTGCCTGATGTAATAACCTTAAACTGTCATCTAGTTCTTCAATGGTAGCGACCATGGGTAATGCAATTTTTAAATTATTCGTATCAAGGCTAGCTCTTAACATTGCGCGCACTTGTACTAAAAATATTTCTGGGTGATCAAGTGTTACTCTAATTCCTCGCCATCCCAAAAAAGGATTCTCCTCTTCAATTTTAAAGTAGGGCAGTGATTTATCACCGCCTATGTCAAGTGTTCGAATGGTCACTGCTCTGTTGGAATAGCGTTGTAACGCCTCTTGGTATATTTCTACTTGCTCATCTTCACTTGGAAATTGATTGTGCTGCATGAAGGGTATTTCAGTTCGATATAAACCAATGCCATCAGCTTCAATGGTGGGATGCTTATCAAGGAGTTGTGAGGAGCGGGAATCTTGTTCAGATTTAATTGAATTAATTTTTGACGGCTTGATATCAGAAAAAAACTGACCACTAGTATTAATTAAAAGTGAAATAGGTGTTCCATCTTTTGTAGCTGCCGGAGATGGTGTTTCATTTTCTAAATCTTTTGTTAGTAACTTGTCTTCTTCAATTAGCGTTTCATACCTTTCGATCAAGCTGGTATTAGGTGAAACAAATAATTGCCCTTTATAACCATCGACAATAATCTGTTTCTCGTCCAAACGGTTTACTTGGCAAGGTTCTAAACCCATGATGGCAGGTATATTTAGCGCTTTGGTAAATATGGCGGCATGGGAGGTTGTTGAGCCATTGAGAGAAACAACCGCTAATATTTTTGAAGTTTCTAATTCTGCTAACATGGCTGCGGTTATGGTTTCAGCGACTAGAATCACCGGATTATCAAACTGTGTGCCGTTTGCTTTTTGTTTTGGTTTTCTTAGCATATTCGCTAAAACTCGATTGGCTAAATCTTCTACATCTTTCCCTCTTTCACTTAAATAGGGATCTTCCATTGATTCAAATGCTTTTAAATGACGCATGATTACTGTTTTTAACGCAGAGGGTGCCCAATAATTTGATTTTATTTCTGACTCTACCTCTTGCTCAATTCCTGCGGATCCCAAGATTTGTTGATAGGCATCAAATAGCGATCTTTCTTGTTCCGAGACTAAGCCAATCATTCGTTCAGACATTTTTTTTAATTCAACGTGCGTTCGTTTAACGGCCTGCTGTAGTCTTCTCAATTCACCTCTAACATCTTGGGTTTTTCTGATCGGCACGCTTCTTATGTCGTGACTGGGGAAAATAACTTTTGCGACCCCAATTGCAACTCCGTTTGAGGCTGGGCTTCCGTTAATGCATCTTACTAACTGTTCTGAATTATCATCGCTTAAAAGGGCATTGGTTTTATTGCCAGAAAGTGTGGACGATATTTGCGCTGCCAGCGTGATTAAAAATGTTTCTTCGTCAATTTCAAATTGACGCTCATCTCTTTGTTGTATACAGAGTACACCGAGTACTTTTCTTTGATGTATAATAGGAACACCTAAATAGGCAGAAAATGCCTCTTCGTGTAGCCCTTCTATGTGTCGGAATGAGGGGTGTTTATCTGCGACTTGAAGGTGGATTGGTTCTTCTCTTTGGCCAACCAAGCCTACTAAACCATCATTAAAATTGATTCTGACTTTGCCAATACTTTGAGAATTCAAACCTTTAGTTGCCATGAGAACAAATTGGTTTGTTGCGTAATCGGCTAAAAAAATTGAACATACTTCTACAGATAGCTCTTCACAAGTATTTGTGACGATTAAATCAAGAACTTGCTGCTGATTATCAGCAAGCTCAACTGCTTTTGTTATCCGAGCTAAGTTACGGATCAATTATTGCTCCTGTTAATTACTTGTTTTTATTCCATAAAATTAACAGCACTCAATCAGGAACTACCGTTTTTGCCGATGATGGCGTTTACGACCTTTTCGCTGTTTTGCTTGTTGAGAAATCACACTTGGCAGTAATTCGACTAAAGCTTGCCGGTAAACATCACGCTTAAATGCAATTACCTGCCTGAGTGGATACCAATAACTCACCCACATAAAGTGGTCAAATTCTGGATGCCCTGTTGCATCAAAATGTATTTTCGATTCATGTGACGTTAGTTTTAACATGAACCATTTTTGCTTCTGGCCAATACACAATGGACGACTATCTTGACGAATATACCTGTTAGGTAAGCGATATTTTAACCACTCTTTAGTGACACCTAATATTTTAACGTCTTTTTCTTCTAGTCCAATTTCTTCAGTCAACTCTCGAAACATAGCCTGTTCCGCAGATTCGCCTGGATCTACGCCACCCTGAGCGAATTGCCAAGAGTTTTGTCCAATGCGTCTGGTCCAGAGCAGTTTTCCAAAGTCGTTGCATACCATGATGCCGACATTGGATCGAAACCCCTCTGAATCAATCACTTATCGTTACCAATTAATCTAATCTATTACTTATTCAAACATAGAAAACACGATTCAGCAAATTTGTTTGGGATATTTTTACTTACAACTGATTTTTCTAGGTTAAAATACTTAAATGATATCGCCACCGATGAGTATTTCCGAACTAAAATTGCGCACTGAAGCCATTGCGGGGCTGACTATGGGCGAACTAGCCAGCCTGAAGGATACAAAAATACCTGACGACTTAACTCGACAAAAAGGATGGCAAGGTCAGTTCTTGGAAAGTGTTTTGGGTGCGGATGCGGGAAACCTATCCGAACCTGATTTTTCCAAAATAGGTGTCGAATTAAAAACCTTACCAATTGATTTTACGGGTAAGGTGCTAGAATCCACCTATGTTTCGGTAGTAAATATTAATCATCATCACGGATTAACATGGGAAAACAGTGCGATAAAACATAAACTTTCTCATGTCTTATGGCTGCCTATAGCAAGAATAAAGGGAGAACCATTAGAAAGATCGAGAATTGCCACCCCTTTTTTGTGGCAACCAGACGAATTAGAGTTCAGTCAATTAAAACAAGATTGGGAAGAGGTGATGGATTTAGTTGTCATCGGTCAATTTGGTCAACTTAATGCGAGAATGGGAGAGATTTTACAGGTTCGCCCAAAAGCTGCCAATTCAAGAGTACTGACTAATGTTATAGACTCAGAGGGCAAACATTCGCAAACGCTTCCAAGAGGATTTTACATAAGACCTCAATTCACTCAAATGTTGCTCAACCGATATCTAAAACGTTGAACTATATTACTAACTGTAAATCAATAAATTAAGAGGAAATACAAATGAAAATAATTTCAAAAATATTACTAATCATGTTTGCGATGACTGCATTTGATTTGTTTGCTGAACCACCTACGCATGGCAAAGTTAGAAAAAACGCCGAGCAAAAATTTGAAGTCTGGAATCAAGATCAAAAAAGTTGGACAAGTATTGAAAAGTTTTGGAAAGATTACGTAAAAAAGCAAGGTGGCCTAACTTGGAGTAAGTCAAAAACCTATCCTGAATACAGCAAGGTTAAAGAATTTGATACCTTTTTAGTTGAGTTAGATAAAGGTGTCTGTCTAATGGAATTTTTTCATTCACGCTGGAGACGAGCCAATGATGTGCGCCGATGGGATGATGCCTTTAATGAATACAGTGCGTGTCCTTACGTTTTTGACTAACGTAAATTCTAACCATCAAAAGAGAGTATTAAAAATTGAGTATATCCACTAGTTCACCTCTAAGCTTGGCGGAATCGTTGAGTGAATATTGGTCACCTAAAGTTATTTCAAGTTTGGATGATTCCTACATTAAAGTTGCCAAACTAAAAGGC
>JBMYPE010000043.1:0-9401 GCA_049600015.1 Kangiellaceae bacterium | reverse complement strand
TAAATGGAGAGTTTTCCAATCTAGTTTATGAGCTTGTCGAAAAAGTAACTTTTTTAAGAATTTATGTGGAAGCGGCGATAGACTTTCCAGAAGAAGAAATCGATTTTCTTCAAGACAAGAAAATTCAAGATAAGTCTTTGGATTTAACCAGCTCAATGGCTCACCTCCTAAAAAAAGCAAAGCAAGGTAGTCTTTTAAGGGAAGGCGTTAAAGTCGTGATCGCGGGCAAACCCAATGCCGGTAAATCTAGTTTGCTCAATGTTCTTGCTGGAAAAGATGCAGCCATAGTGACTGATGTGGAAGGTACAACAAGAGATGTCTTAACAGAATTGATCAACCTAGATGGTTTACCACTACACATTATTGACACAGCCGGATTACGCAAAGCGAAAGATAAAGTAGAACAAATAGGAATTGAAAAAGCAGTAAAACAAATTGAAGAGGCCCACCTTGTTTTATGGGTCGTGGATGCCACTGATGCCAAAGACGATCACACTGATATTTATCACGTGTTTTCTGAGTTTACAGCAGAAAAAATAAATTTACCGCCAGTTTTAAAAATTATAAATAAAATAGATCTTGTAAGTAATTTATCAAGAATTGTTGACTCTTCGGATAACCTAAATATTTCTACCAGAACCAAAACCGGTATTGAAACACTTAAAGTTAAGGTGAAAGATCTTGTAGGATATAAGTCATCAGAGTCAGGTGTTTTTATGGCGAGACGAAGACACTTAACGGCTTTAGAAAAAGCAAAAAAACATATCGATACGGGACTTTTTCAACTAAAAGAGTATTCTGCGGGAGAGTTGTTAGCAGAAGAGTTAAAACTAGCTCAAGAGGCTTTAAATGAAATCACCGGAGAGTTTACCCCCGATGATTTGTTAGGCAGAATATTTACTAGTTTTTGTATTGGTAAATAACCCCACCTAAATATATAACTTATTTCTTAAAGTGATTATTCAAATAATAATCAGCACTCACAAATCGTCCACCACCTGTAAACAACAAGCTTGCTAACATGAGCATGTAAGTAAAAGCAAACTCAATCCCATTTTGTAAAATAACAAAACCGCCCTTTTCTGTTAACCATTCATAGTTTCCGTGTTCTTGAAGTAATGATCTGGCTGCATCAACTCGAGAAGCTATTTCACCATCAGCACTTGACGCAATGGCTGCCCATCCATTATCAATATGAACTGTAAATATAGCGACAATCATTGTGGCGATTAAAGGTATGCTGATCCATCGAGTAGCCAAACCAAGTAGCAACAAGATAGCTCCGAAATACTCCGTCGCCCAAGCTAAAGAACCTAGCAGTGCCGGAAGAGGTAAACCTAAGCCCCATTCAGTGTTTCCAAACCATTCTATGGTGGGCTGTAGTGAGCTTTCTGAGTCAAAAGGGTTCCACTTATTATTTCCCGCTATCCAAAATACGCTCGCCAAGTAAACACGAAATGCTAACGCGGGTAGGCCGCTTAAAAAATCAATTTTATCAATGGTTGCGTTTTGAAGCTGATAATACTTTTCTACTAAATTCATGGTTTTCTCCGTTTTAATTTGTTTTATTGACGTAGACAAATGTAATTTGTTTCACTTGAACAGTTAATTAGTTTTTTGGATACCATTTTTGTATTGCATATTTATCTAGGTAAGAGAGTTCAGAATTAGCTTTAATTTTAACAGGGTTACCTTTTTCACCAACAAACTCTAGTGCGTAGTTCATTATGGAGTTTTGATCATAGGCGGTGGAAAGTGTTTTATTTGCTTCCAATTTGCGGTTTATTTCATCGCAATGGGATTTAGCTTTTACTATAGAGTAGCCCATCCTTTCCATTTTGGGTATACATTGCTTAACCACCTCAAACAACACTTCTATTTTATATGGCCAATTAGGGTTTCTGAACTCATGCTCAAACCCTAAAGCATGACCAAATTCGTGTAATATTAAGCGTCTTGCGCCCGAGTTACTTATTTGACGAGATGTCAGATCGAATAGATTCATTGTGGGTTCTTTAGAAAGTAAATTTTTTTGATTGCCTAATTGAGAACCGCTATGACTTTTGAAGCTGATTCTTATATGGGTTTTGGCTGGTGCATCACCTGCAGAGAGAAAAAATTTAAAAGACAGGTTGGTGTTACTTAACCACTGATCCGCTATTGATTGGACTAAGGCTTTGTGGTCTTTATTGCCATCCAAAAAAACGACATTTAGTAGAGAGTTTTGAGGCCACATGTGCTCTGAGGACAATGTCGCAGCGGATGGGTTATGACTCTGAAAGAGCAGGATCAAAAATAGAGCGGAAATTAAAGCTTTCATCACAGAGTTTATTTTGAATCTTTTTTATACAATTAAGTTAGAATACAGTAATTGCTAACATAAAACAGTTAATTTCAAAAAGAGAGTTTTGTGCCGATTAATCAACCACACGTTTTAATGATTGATAATTTTGATTCCTTTACCTTCAACTTAGTCCATTACTTAGAATCTCTTAATGCAAAAGTGACGGTCAAAAGAAATAATGAGGTTACATTAAAAGAAATTCAAAAGCTAAAACCTAGTCATATAGTTATATCGCCAGGCCCTGGAACACCGGATGATGCGGGTATCAGCTTGGCTTTGGTCAATAAATTTAAAGGGGTAGTGCCAATATTGGGTGTGTGCTTAGGCCATCAAGTGATAGCGCAGGAGGCTGGTGCTGTAGTTGGTAGAGCCCAAACGGTGATGCATGGAAAAACATCTAGAGTTAATCATAAATCTGTTGGGGTGTTTAAAAATCTTCCTCAAGGGTTTAATGCGACACGTTATCACTCTTTAGTAATCGATCAAGGTTACTTACCAAAAGAACTAGAGGTCACCGCTTGGAGTGGTGACTATAATCATCACACAAGCGAGATTATGGGAATTGAAATTAAAAACTTAAATTTATATGGTGTTCAATTTCATCCAGAATCAGTCGCTTCGGAACATGGTCAAGTAGTGCTAAAAAACTTTCTACTAACCATTGGTAGAAAAGGTTAAATCTACGGATTTGACGAATTGAGTGAGAATTACTTTTTCTTGGTTTCCCGCATCACACCTTCTTGCGCTGTACTTGCAACCAACCGCCCTGTTTGATCGAAAAACTTGCCTAAAACATATCCTCGTTCATTAGTCGCAGATGTACTTTCTATTTGGTACAAAAGCCAATCGTCGAACCTAAAATCTCGATGAAACCACATACTGTGATCAATGGTAGCCATTTGATAGTTTTTTGTGAAAAAAGAAATTCCATGAGGCTGACCTGCAACAGGTAAAAATGCCATATCTGAAGCATAAGCAAGCATATATTTATGAACTCTGGAGTCGTCAGGGAGTTTACCTCGTGTTTTCATCCAAACATGTCGAGTGGGTTTGCTGGCTTCTGGTTTTAGTGGATTAAAAGTTTCGACCGGTCTTATTTCTATCGGGCTTTGTTGTTCAAACCTTTCAGGTATGGGCATGCTAGCTTTAAGTGCTAATTTTCTAATTCTTTCTCTGGTGGAGGTTAAGCCTTCGGGACCAACCACATCCGGCATACTGGCTTGGTGCTCTAGCCCCTTTGCCTCAGCATGAAAAGACGCCGTCATAAAAAAGATGGGTTTACCTTTTTGAATGGCTTTGACTCGTCTGGTGGATATGCTTCTTCCGTCTCGTAGGTTTTCAACATCATAAATAATAGGTTTAGATGCATCGCCTGGCCTTAAAAAGTAGGAATGAAAGGAGTGGACTGGTCTTTGATCTGCAAGAGTAAACCTAGTGGCGGAAAGCGCTTGGCCAATAACTTGGCCACCAAACACCTGTGGCAGACCAAGGTTTTGGCTGTTACCTCGGTATAAACCAATTTCGATTTCTTCTAAACTTAATAGGTTGAGTAAATCGTTTAACAACTCTTGACTCATTGTTCGCTCCTCGCATTTAAAAACACATATTTATTGTTTTCTTAACCTTTCAAACTCACTAAAAACCCAAGGCTTTAGTGCGCCGACAAAACCACATCCAATTCGTTCTTCAAATGGCAAACTCGCATCTTGTTTGGCAAGTTCATTAAACTCACTTGCAAGCCTTTGGATCTTTTTATGAAATAATAAGATATTTGTTCGTGATAGCATTGTGCCTGAAAAAAGGATTAATTCATCTGGTTTACTAAAGTTTGAGTGAAAAAACTCTTTTTTTATTTGTTTATTAAATAAACTCTCTATTGCACCATTTTTGCGCCATCTAAAATTTCTGGAGGTGAGCAGTTTGACTCGGTTTCCCGGTAGTAGCTCTATAAATCGGATCCGGTCTAAATGAGCTAAAAGCTGAACACCTTCTAACTCCTCAATTTTATAATGGTGAGTAATTGTCTTAAAATCAAAATCATTCAAAAGCATGTAAGCCATAAAGAGTAATTTAGGCTTTCTAACAAATTCAGCCTCTTGTTCTTCCGTTAACTCCTTTATTTCATGTTGTGAATGTTCTGCTCGTTTGGTTAAATCACAAATTTCCATTCCTAGAAGCTTACAAATACTGTCTAATCTTTGTAAAGAAAGGTTTTCCTCAGAAAAAATTCGTTTAATGCTGGCTTCACTTAAATTAAGAGAGCTCGCAATGTCGGCATAGGTGATAGACTGCTCTTTTAAGCATGTTTTTAAAGTTTGTAAAATAAGTGGTGTTTGTGCCATAGTACGCCAATTATATTGAAGTGTTGGTTATAAATATTACAGCAATTTAGAGGGTAGCAATACAAAATATCCGGCCGTTTAGTGTTTTATATGAATACCCAAACTTAAGATGCAACCAAGAGGCGTAAAAATGCAAAAAGAACAGCAAATAGGCATTGTAAAAGAAACTTTGGAAAATGAGTCGAGGGTCGCGGCCTCTCCATCTAGTGTCAAACAATTAATCAAGCTTGGCTTTAGCGTGGTAATTGAAGATGGCGTGGGTGTTGCAGCTAGTTTTTCAAATGCTGCGTATGAAGAGTCGGGAGCGAAAATTAAATCCTCAACCGATGTTTGGCAATCAGATATTTTATTTAGAGTTAACCCACCATCTAATGACGAAGTCGCCAAAATAAAAAATGGCGCAACTATTATCGGTTTTTTCTGGCCCGCTCAAAATGAAGACTTAATGAAAACTTTGGCAGAGAAACAAGTGAACGTGTTAGCTATGGATTCTGTTCCCCGCATTTCAAGAGCCCAATCAATGGACGCGTTAAGCTCTATGGCAAACATAGCGGGTTATCGAGCCGTGGTAGAAGCCTCTCATCAGTTTGGCAGTTTTTTTACCGGCCAAATTACGGCGGCGGGTAAAGTGCCGCCAGCAAAAGTGATGATCATAGGTGCTGGTGTTGCTGGTTTAGCAGCGTTGGGAACCGCAGGAAGTCTTGGCGCCATTGTTAGAGCTTTTGATACTCGCCCAGAAGTTAAAGAACAAATTGAAAGTATGGGAGCAGAATTTTTAGAGCTGGATTTTGAGGAAGAAGCTGGCTGCGGTGATGGTTATGCCAAGGTAATGAGTAAAGAGTTTATTGAAGCCGAAATGGCTCTTTTTGCTGACCAAGCGAAAGAGGTGGATATTATTGTCACTACTGCAATGATCCCGGGAAAACCCGCACCAAAATTAATTACTAAAGAAATGGTTCAATCGATGAAGCGTGGCAGTGTTGTTGTCGATTTGGCTGCACTTGGCGGAGGTAACTGTGAGTATACCGAACCAGGAAAATCGGTTGATATTGATGGTGTTACCGTAATTGGATATACCGATATGCCTTCCCGCCTGCCAACTCAATCAAGCAACCTCTACTCTAATAATATATTGAACTTGATTAAGCTGTTATGTCCAGAAAAAGATGGCGGAATCGTTTTAGATTTTGAAGATGAAATTATTCGAAATGTCACAGTGACCAAAGAAGGAAGTATCACTTGGCCTCCTCCACCGGTTAAAGTCAGCGCGGCACCAGTTGCTGAAAAAGCACAAGCACCAGTCGTGGAGGAGCCCAAAGAAGAAAAACCTCGATCTAGTTTAATGAAACATTTAATGTTGTTGGGTGGTGGGCTGTTTTATGGTTGGTTATCCATGGTAGCACCCGGTGATTTTATTCAGCATTTTACTGTTTTTATATTGGCTTGTTTTATTGGTTATTATGTTGTTTGGAGTGTCACTCATGCACTGCATACACCATTAATGAGTGTGACTAACGCTATTAGTGGAATTATTGTCGTTGGCGCGCTGCTTCAAGTTTCTAGTGATAATCAAATAGTGATGTGGGTTTCTGCTTTTGCGGTGTTAATTGCTTTTATCAATGTGGTGGGCGGATTTGTGGTGACTAAGCGCATGCTGAAGATGTTTAGGAAGGAGGGTTAGTCAATGAATATCCTTATTAATGAATCGGTATTAAATGGCGCCTACTTTTTTGCGGCTATTCTTTTTATCTTTAGTTTGGTTGGGCTGAGCAAACAAGAGTCAGCAGAAGATGGCGTGCTATATGGTATCGCTGGGATGATTATTGCGTTAGCTGCGACAATTTTGAATCCAGATGTCACCAATCTTTCATATATTTTAATAGCCATGTTGGTAGGTGGAATAATTGGTACTCGCCTAGCTCTGAAGGTTGAAATGACGCAAATGCCAGAGCTAGTGGCCATGTTACATAGCTTTGTTGGCCTTGCCGCGGTTGCGGTAGGTTTTAATAGTTATCTAGAGCATGGTGACCTCGATGGAATGATGCTTAATATCCATTTAGTTGAGGTTTCTCTTGGTGTCTTTATTGGTGCTGTCACTTTCACAGGTTCTGTTGTCGCCTTTGGAAAATTAAGAGGAATTTTTAGCAGTAAATCTTTGATGCTACCCCATCGGCACAAATTAAACTTGCTTGCTGGATTAGTAAGTATTGGTTTGATGATCTATTTTGTCCAACAAGAAGGCCATATGAATGCCCTAATAATTATGACCATTATTGCATTAGTGTTTGGCTGGCATTTAGTCGCTTCAATAGGTGGTGCAGATATGCCGGTTGTCGTTTCAATGCTCAATTCATATTCAGGCTGGGCAGCTGCAGCTGCAGGCTTTATGCTTGGAAACGACTTGTTAATTATTACGGGTGCTTTGGTTGGATCTTCAGGGGCAATATTAAGCTATATCATGTGTAAAGCGATGAACCGTTCTTTTATTAGTGTTATTGCTGGTGGTTTTGGTACTGATGTTGTGGCGACGGGCGACCAAGATTATGGAGAACACATAGAAACCAATGCCGAAGAAGTTGCTGATATGCTAAAAAATGCTAAATCAGTCATGATAACACCGGGTTATGGGATGGCTGTTGCACAAGCACAATACCCTGTTTATGAAATGACCAAAAGGTTAAGAGATAAAGGGATCGAAGTGAGGTTTGGTATTCACCCTGTCGCGGGTCGATTACCGGGTCATATGAATGTTTTGTTAGCAGAAGCAAAAGTCCCTTATGATATTGTTATGGAAATGGATGAAATTAATGATGATTTTCCAGAAACAGATGTAGTACTAGTCATTGGAGCAAACGATACTGTTAACCCTTCTGCCCTTGATGATCCTAACAGCCCTATCGCAGGAATGCCTGTTTTAGAAGTCTGGAAAGCAAAACAAGTGATAGGGTTTAAGCGCTCGATGAATCCCGGTTATGCTGGTGTACAAAACCCATTATTCTTTAAAGAGAATACTAGTATGTTATTTGGAGATGCTAAGGCTAGTGTGGATAATATTGTGAAAGCTCTGTAAGTGTTATTCAAGTAAGAGAGTCAATCACTTAACATTAGGAATATGTATTAGTTGTAAGGTTATCGCAACTAAAACATATTTACTTACATCCTTTAACCTAATTTATATCCTTTTGATCCAACTTTCTTTTAGGATGGATCGACCTTAAGAGTATATCAATCGAAAATATTCTTTTTGTAAAACGCCTGTTGGAGGGAAGTATGAAATCTTTAAAATTAACAAGTCTATTGGTTGCGTCAATTATAAGCACCGGCGTGCTTGCTGGTAACAACTCATCGTCCAAAAATCAATGTGACTACTCTGTAGACTATGATGTGAAGTTAGACGAGAAAAAAATTACGCTGACACACCCTGATAAAAAGGAGATTACATTTTTAAGTGATGAGTTAATTATAGATGGAAAATCCGTTGATTTAACACCCTCTCAACTTGATGCGAGTCAAAAGTTTCAAACAAAGGCAAGAAAGCTAGTACCTGAAATCGCGGATATAGCAATTGAAGGTGCAGAGTTAGGGGTCAAAGCAGCAACGATGGTTATCACAGCGTTAGGCGGTGCGACATCAGAGGAGCAAAAAGAGTTAATTGAGCCATTAAATAAAATTAGTCAAAAAATTAGGGATAATATTGATCACAAGACATTTAACAGCAAAAGCTTATCTACTGATTTCGACAAAGAGATAGAGCAAGAGATTGAAGCATTTGTGGGTAAGGCGATTAGCCAGTTTTCGGGAAAAATGGTTAGCCAAGTAATGAGTTCCATTTTTTCTGGTGATGACGCTAAGTCTGAAGAAATGAAAGATTTTGAGTTTAGAATGGAAAACTTAGAGCATGACATCGAAACCTATGTCGAAGCAAATGCAAAGGAGCTTGAAGAAAAGGCAGATGCTTTGTGTGTTGATCTAAAGGAGATGGAAAAGCTTGATTTGGTCTTAGAATCCGTTCAAGGTTACCCGGAAAAAGGGGTTATACAACCAGGTGATGGTCATAGCTTCCATATTAATCGAATTAGCTTGAACAATGACTAACTTAATAGAAAATTAATTTAAGTTAAAAATTAAAAGCCAGTTGATAGAAGAGCGCTAGCATTGTATTGTTAGCGCTCTTTTTGTATGTAGAATAGACTCCATGAAAAAACCAACCATATTGCTACTAGCCTTTTGTGCCGGCTTTTCTATCATGTGTTTTGAGTTGTTAGGTGGTCGCCTATTAGCTCCGTATTTTGGTAGTAGTGTGTATGTGTGGGGAAGCATAATTACTGTATTTATGCTGGCTCTTTCCATCGGTTATTTAGCTGGTGGGAGGTTTTCAACGTTAAAACCTAACTTGTATAAATATGGTGGGATTTTTATGTTGGCGGCATTTAGTTTATTACCTACTATCTTCTATTCCGAGTCCATTATGAGTTGGGTGTTTGATCGAATTGAAGATCCTCGATACGGATCACTTAGTGCATCTATGATTTTATTTTTAATTCCGACTGCAATAATGGGAATGATAGCACCTTACTCAGTTCGAATTTTGACCCAATCAATCGATACGGCCGGACAAACCGCAGGCTATCTTTATTTTATTTCTACTTTGGGTAGTGCCATAGGCACCATTGTTACCTCTTTTTATTTGGTCTTGTGGTTGGAAATAGATCAAA
>JBMYPE010000042.1:0-9444 GCA_049600015.1 Kangiellaceae bacterium | reverse complement strand
CGCAATCTATCTCGATATTTACCTCGTGCCAATTCTTGCATGTCTTCCACCGTGTCACTTTCATCTACTATTTCACATCCTAACAGGGTTTCGATGGCATCCTCTAAAGTGACGATACCTGCTGTTTGACCGAACTCATCCTCCACTAAAAATAAATGTGCCCGTTGTTTTATGAAAAGATCGATTAAATGTTGTACCGACAACTTTTCTGTCACCCTAGTAATCGGTTTAACATGTTCCGCCAGCCGTTCTTCTCCTTTACCTTGGCGTTCTAATAAAAATAGATCCCGTTTAATCACTTTACCTAAAATATTATCATTGGTTTTTTCATATACTGGCATTCGACTAAATTGCTGAGTCTTTGGTAAATCTAATGCTTGCGTGACAGTTAATTGAACATCAAGCATATGAACGACACTTCTCGGTGTAAGTACTTGCTCGGTCGGAATTTCTCGCAAATTGAGTATATTATTTAAATACTCATTTTCCTGAGAAATTAAATTGCCATCCTTTTGTCCTAACGAAGCTAACGCAATAATTTCTTCACGTGTTATTTCATTGTTTTCGCCTGAACTGAATAAACGAGTTAAACGGGTTGAAATCCAAACAAGCGGGTAAACTAGTTTCACTAACCAACTGATAATAAAGGCTGAAGGTGTCGCCAAAGCGCGCCAGAATGTTGCTCCCAAAGTTTTTGGGATGATTTCAGAAAAGTACAAAATAGCTAGAGTTAGAATAACCGCTATTAAGGTTTCCCACTGGGCACCAAAAACCTGAGCCGCTTGCGCACCAACGCCTGCGGCTCCCATCGTATGGGCAAAAGTATTCAGAATTAAAATACTGGATAAAGACTCATCAAGATTCTCTTTAACCTTGGTGAGGCTTTTACCAGCACTTGGACGCTCGTTATTAACTTGTTCTACATAACTAGGGGTGATTGATAAAAGTACGGCTTCTAAAACCGAACAAAGAAATGAAACTCCAATGGCTATCGCCAAGTAGATTAACAATAATGTCATAGAAAGGTGTGACGTCCTATAGTTTTGATTAAAATTTACATCGACATTTATTATATACCCATTTCACATCAAAATGCAGTTTTAACCCCAAGTCATCAGCCCAATCACACCAAACCATAGAAAGTACACAGTAACGATTAAGTTAACCAGTGAACCTAAAGAACAGTACCAATAATTAACTTGATTCATGGGCGATCTTCTTTCTTTAAAGGCGGTGTATACACCCATAACTGAAAACAAGGCAAAAGCTATAGTAAGTAACATAATGCTGACGGAGATAAAAGAGGGTTTACCAAAGTTTATAAATGGCTCGCTCGCACCAACAGAAAATAAAATCAAAACTAAAAATATGCATATCCCAGCAAACAAAGGCCACATTCTAATTCTAATAGTTGCACCACTTGGGATACTTTTATTGAGTTTTCTAATCCCCCAAATTAACACATATAAAAATGAACTCACGATGAAGAAAACCCAGATGAAGGCTGTCGAAATTTGCGCGTAAACAAATCCGCTACTAATTGGCTGTAAAACCCTATTATTGGCATGAATCACTTTACCCACCAACGGATCATTGGCCACAGATAAAGAGACTAATCCTGTTTTACCTGAGCGATAAAGTGTTGCAGATTGAGGAATATATTTAGCGGGGTTGCCTCCCAAAACTCCTGTACGTACTAGTGTGTTGCCATCAAAATAAAACTTTTCCATGTTCGCAATTCTCTCTAAAAAATATCCCATTTGTTGTCTGGGATTTATAGGAAAATAAAAACCTTCTATTTGCTTGTGTTCGTCAGTGATGACTGCTTCATTTGAAATATCTAAAGGTTCTAAATTTCTTGTTTCATAGTCGCGAATAAGATCCGAAATTTTGCCAAAAGCCTCTCCATTTCCAGAGTTAATCATTATGGCATGTCCAACCTTAGCAGAAGGTAAATATGCCAGCTCCGTTAAACCACCATTCACGCCACCATTGTGCTCCCTATATACCCAGCTTTTGTGTGGCGAAGAATAGTTATTTAATCCATATCCCGTTTGTTGTCCGGCCTTTGATGCATTGGTTGTTTCTGCTCTTTCCATTCTCTCTAGCGATGCGCTGGAGATAATTTGATTTCCTTCAACTTCTCCACGGTTAAGATAAAACTCAAGAAATTTTGCCATGTCGGTTGGCGATGCGTTAATTGAGCCAGAAGGACGCATCGAAATATGCCAATAATCTTGAGGCTTATTTCCATTGTTATATAAAGTAACGCCCTGTTGTTTTACATCGTCATTTAAAAAGTAAGTTGCTCTACTCATTCCTATTGGTTTAAAGAAATTCTTTTCTACATAATCTTCAAACCTTATTCCAGAAATTTTTTGTACTATATAAGCGGCTACTGGAGGCCCAGAATTACAGTAAGAAGAGCGTGAGCCAGGCATCCATCGAGAAACACGAGAATGGGGATGAAAATCCAGCCCTTGTTTTAATGTGACCGGTGTTGGATCATTATGTGCGTACTCGGTTAAATGTAAATCATCCCATCCTGTGGTGTGTTCAAGCAAATGAGAAACTAAAATAGGATGTGTTTCTGCCCATTTATTTTCAAACTCTATTTCAGGTACCAATTCTCTAACTTTATCATTAAGAGAAAGCTTACCTTCTTCCACTAATTTTAATACCGATAGGGCAACAAACATCTTTGACGTTGAACCGATTCGATATAGGCTATTTTCATCAGCCGCAATTTCATTTTCGAAATTAGCTTTTCCTAGCGAGCCAATCCAAACTGGGCCTGTTTCATCAAGCATTGCAATGCCAACCGCAGGGACTGCGTAATATTCAATTAATTCGGCTAGTGCTTCTTTAAGTTCTTGGATATTGCTGGGCGCAGTTTTTTCTTTTTTATTTTTATCATCAGATGAATTATCTTCAATCGTGATTTGACCGATTTTCTCTTGCTTTAGCGAGTCACTATCCTTTGTTTCTTTCTCCACTTCTGCAATAACAAAACTAACATTAAAACAATAGAAAACAACAATTAAAATTTTCAATAATGATTTGATCATCTGCATATGAGCACCTTTTTTGGTTTTATTTATCATTGGCGACAGTCTAATCGCTCTATCATACCAGTAAATTAGCTCTTTTTGACAAACTCATTCTAAATAGCGCATCGAATAGTGCTCGAAAAAATGAAAAAAATAACAGTGCCTGATTGTGTTTTTAATCTTGAATTGTAGTTAAAGTAATATCTCAAGCGCAATCACAAAAACCAAAATAGTGGCTGACCAGCTAGCCACAAACAAGGTGATTCTCGAATAAGATTTTCTAATTTTCGCGCCAAAAAACGGCCTCAAAAAATCAGTTCGACGAATGATTTCATAAGCAAGATTGCAACCGCTAAAGGTGATCACCAAAACTAACAACGGTTCAAAAACTGCTCCCAATTGAAATTTGCTTAATTCATAAGCAGCAGCAATGATGATCGTTTGGTGCAAAATATAAAAAGGGTACACGGCTCCATTAAGATAGCTGAGTGCCACGGATGGTTTATTCAAAAAGCGATATCCTAATCCTAAAACTGCAGCTCCCCAAACTAGTCGATCAAACCCATGAAACACACTTCCAATTATTAATAATGTTTGATTGGCTTGTTCTGATTGATTTAACCAAATGGTTTTATAAAAAACCGCGATAATTAGGTAACAAATAATTCCAACTACCAGCAGATTTATGCTGTTTATCTTTAGCTTGTGCCAAAGCTCTTGGTGCCAACCGAGTAGATACCCATAAATTAGAAATAAAAAACCGAGTGCTTTTCTAGTTTCCTCCATTGAAAATTGAATGGCTAATATGGGTAGAGTAAGAATTAATAAAATTAACACGCCATGTTGAATAGCGATCCAATTAACGATCAATTCAACAGTTCTACTATTTAGTAACGGTAGAATGACTAGTAGGTAAAGCGAAAATGACCATAATTCTCGCAAATACCATAAATGATTAACATCAATGTGTGGCCAAATACCGGGCTGATAGCTTTCAAATACTGGATTCTGCAAGTCAAAAAATAGCTGATAAAACTGCCAATAACTTAACTTCAAGTCGCCATTAAAGGTCATTTCATAATAAAGCTGAGGCGGCACGATCACTAATACGCCAAAGAGCAACGGAAGCAATAATCGATATGACCGCCATTTGATGAAATGTAAAACTGATACTTTTGCTAATACAAACCGAATTGCTATTCCCGAAATCAGCCATAATATAGGCATTCTCCAAGGATTGACCAAAAGCATTATGACTTCGAGATTTTCGCTTAAATATTGGCTCTTTAGGTGAAATCCCCAGTTTTGCACGTACAGCATGCCGGTGTGGTAAAAGATTAATAGACCAAAAGCGAGCACACGTAGCCAGTCTAAATCATAACGCCTAGAAGGAGCATGTTGTGAATTAGGATGAAAGTATTTTGAAAATGTCGTTAATAGAACCAATTTAGTTTATCCTTTGGTGGAGTAAAAACACTTTAACCTTACGGCAAAGCTCTCCTCGTAATCGTTAAAGGGATAATATTACCGGTGGAGTCAACTATTCCATGGATAAGTGCTTAATTTACTGCTTTGTGTGCTAAACGGAAACATAATGTGATGAGCGGTTAACCAACTCGACTAACGTAGGAAACACTTTTTGAATAGACAACATTTCGATCGGTTTGAATTAATCTATATATTCACATTTTGGTTAAGTAAGGGATTACTGAATGCTTGGATTAATGCCGAGTCGGTGATTGCTGACTTTCACAGACTCAGCATAACAATCGAAAATTGGGAACCCTATTGCTGGGAGCTAACCAGCCATTTTATGGTGTTGTGTTTAATCCCAGCGATTGTTCTATTTAATCGCCGCTATCCATTAAACAGTAACAACATACTGGGCTCAATAATTGCGCATTTAGCATTCAGTTTTATTTATTCGGTGATTCATATTGTTGGAATGGTTCTGCTAAGAAATGCGATCTATTCTTTTGTGGGTGGCAGTTATGATTTTGGTGATTGGACGACCGAATTTATCTACGAGTATCGAAAAGACATTCATTCCTACATCTGGATTTTGATCATTATTTATAGCTACGGATTTATTATCAGCCGGTTAAGAGGAGAGGCAAAAGTAATAGCAACCGGCGAAGACAATGTCATTCCAGAGAAGCCAGAGAGACTACTAGTTAAAAAAATTGGAAAGGAATTTATTCTCAAGATTGATGACATAGATTGGATTGAGGCCGCTGGTAATTACATGAACTTACACGTTAAATCACGAATCTATCCACTACGAGAAACCATGTCGAATTTAGAGAAAAAGCTGAATGCCAATCAATTTGTTCGTATACACCGATCAACCATCGTTAACCTAGATCGAATCAAAGAAATTCAACCCTTGGATACTGGAGACTTTGATATGATATTAAATAATGATAAAAAGCTTAAACTCTCAAGACGATATCGTGAAAAAATACAGGATGTTTTGTTTTAATTTTATATCCATTAGATATGTTTTTTGTGAATTTTAGTAGCGAGGAAATATTATGAAAAATCTATTATTAATCAAAATTTTGCTATTTGTCAGTATGCCTGCTAACTCTATTGAACTGAAACAACTCAAATTGCCAAACAACTTCAAGATTGATTTTTTTGCCAAGGATGTTAAAAACGCTCGCCAAATGGCATTGTCTGACAGCGGAGTGGTTTACGTCGGTTCACGCAGGGCTGGCAATGTTTATGCTTTACAGGATCTTAATAAAGACGGTAAAGCAGAAGTTAAAACTGTTATTGCATCAGGTTTGAATTTACCTTCGGGTATTGCATGGAAAGACGGCAATTTATATGTCGCGGAAGTCGATAAAATATTGGTATTCAAAGATATAGATTCACACATCAACAATCCAAAAGTTGAAGTGTTTTTCTCTGAATTAACTGATGAACAGCATCATGGTTGGAAGTTTTTACGTTTTAGCCCCCAAGGTGATTTAATTATTCCTATTGGTGCACCTTGCAATGTTTGTGAAGCACCAAGCAAATTACACGCACGAATTTTTTCACTCAATATGAAAACTAAAAAAATGACAGAGCTCGCAAAAGGCGTTAGAAATTCTGTTGGTTTTGATTTTCATCCTTCAACCGGTGAACTTTGGTTTAGTGATAATGGGCGTGACATGATGGGTGATGATATTCCTAATTGCGAAATTAATCGCATCACAAAACAAGGTGAACATTTTGGTTTTCCCTATATTCATGCTGATGGAATTAAAGATCCCAAATTTGGTCAAAATGCCAATGCTTCAAATTTTACCGCGCCGGCTCTAAACCTTGACGCCCATGTCGCGCCATTAGGCATTCACTTTTACCGTGGAGATATGTTTCCTAAAGAATATAAAAATCAATTACTAATTGCAGAACATGGTTCCTGGAATCGCACTAAAAAAGCGGGCTATAAAATTGGCTTAGCACGAATGAAAAACTCCAAAGTGCTCAATTATGAAAACTTTATTAGTGGTTTTATGAAAAACGAAACGACCTATGGTCGCCCCGTTGCTTTATTAGAATTGCGTGACGGAAGCCTTCTTATCTCCGATGACTACGCAGATGTCATTTATAGAGTGAGCTATTCAACTGATTAACAAAGTCTGGCGGTTATACCCATAGTCAATGAAGATGCGTACATATTTCTTATTTCACTAACAGTCAAACTAATAAGAATCACGATAGGCTAGTTGCTCTTCCGTCAAACTATCAATTTGAATGCCGAGCGAATCGAGTTTTATTTCCGCTACTTTTTTATCAATGCTATCGGGCATAGGATAAAACTGAGGTTTTAGCTCATTTTTATTATCCAACAAATATTTTGGTGCTAAAGATTGCAGCGCAAATGTCATGTCCATAATTTCAGCCGGATGTCCCTGCCCAATCGCAATATTGACTAACTCCCCGTTGGCTAACAGATAAACACTCCTTCCATTAGGCATTTTGAATTCTTCCACATCAGCTCGTACTAATTTAGTTTCGACAGCCAATTCTCGCAACGATTGAATATTTATTTCATTATTGAAATGACCAACATTGGACAATATGCACTTATCTTTCATCACCTCATAATCTGCAAGGTCAACAACATTGAGTTCGCCAGTTGAAGTCACAATAAAATCAGAAACTCTCGCCGCTTCATTCATTCTCATCACTTTAAAACCATCCATTCTAGCTTCAATAGCTTTAACCGGATCGATTTCAGTGACAATAACTTCCGCACCTAAGCCTTGCATACGCATGGCAACGCCTTTGCCAACCCAACCATATCCCGCGACAGTCACAACCTTTCCACAAACCGTTAAATTAGTTGCCGCTAACAAACCTTCAACCGTACTTTGACCCGTACCGTATCGATTATCAAAGAGATGTTTCATATCGGCATTGTTAACGCCAATACAGGGAAAGTGTAAACCTTCTTTTCTTTCAATCGCTTCAATTATATTTACACCACCGGTCGTTTCTTCTGACAAACCGATCACATGATCAAATAGTTCTCTTCGCTCTTTATGCATGGCGACAATTAATTGGGCACCATCATCAATAATTAAATCGGGCTTAAGATCTAATGTATCAAGCATATTTTGATGATAAGACTTTGGATCTTCACCTCGTTTACCAAAACAAGTTAAATGTTTTTTCAAATAAGCTACGGTAGAATCTTGCGTGGAAAGTGGATTACTCGGACACATGATTACCTCTGCGCCGCCGGCTTTTATATTTAATCCTAGGTTGGCAGTTTTTGGTTCCAAGTGTAAACAAATGGCAACTTTTAAACCCTCAAACGGCCGCTCTCTTTCATACTGAGCACGAATTTTTTGCATCACAGGCATATGGTTAAATACCCATTCAATTCTCTCTTTACCTGTTTGATATAAATCAGTCATCATATATTATCTCTGTTTTAAATTAGTTCGAATCACTTTACCACGCACTTTTGTTTCTGACAATTTTTCAATCGCTTGTGTTAAGGTTACATTAACTAAAACTCATCAGAAAAGATCTGTACATTAAATTGGAAGTAAAAAAATGGGCAAACTAGAATACCATTACGATATAAATACTCTCATGAATCATTATGACGAACATTCACATCCATTGCATTCCCACGCGATGCCTATATTTCAAACCTCTAGTTTTGGTTTTTCTAACATGGATGAAGCGGTCAAAACTTTTAGTGGGGATGATCAAGAGCATTTTGTTTACACGCGCGGTCGTAACCCTAACATTTTGCATTTAGCGAAAAAAATCGCACTACTCGAAGGAATCGATTTAATTCGAGAGCAACCAGATAAAACGCCCGATCAGATTGTTGCAGGTCATTGCACGGCTTCTGGAATGGCGGCATTGAATGCCATAGTTTTTTCGCTTCTTAAGTCTGGCGATCATATTCTTACTCATACTAGCCTCTATAGTGGCAGTCATCTTTTTCTGAGTCACATATGTCCAGACTTTGGCATTAATGTCACCATTTTGGATTCAGACGATCCACAAGAATGGGAGAAAGCACTCAAAGAAAATTCAAGTATTAAAATGATCTATTTGGAAACTCCGTCCAATCCAAGAATTAGTCTTTTTGATATTGAGCGACTAGCAGCAATAGCCCACCAATACAATGCAAAAGTCGTTGTGGATAATACATCTGCCACACCTTATCACCAACGACCATTATCATTAGGCGCAGATTTTGTGGTGCATTCGTCAACTAAATTCTTAAGTGGTCATGGCATTACAGTGGGTGGTGCAGTTGTGGGACGTGATGTTGAATTTATGAACTTTTGGGGTAAGCTCGGACAAACCGCAATGGAACTTGGCGCCAACCCCAGCCCTTCTGATTGTTGGCTAGCAAATAACGGGATCAAGACATTTGCATTGCGGATGGAGAAACACAGCTCTAACGCTATGGCAGTTGCTAGTTTTTTAGAAAAGCAAGAAAAAATTGGCGAGGTTTTATACCCTGGCTTACCCTCTAATCCATTCCATCAACTAGCACTAAAACAAATGAACAATGGGTTTGGTTGTCTGATCTCTTTTGAAGTTGGAAATAGCAGAGAAGATGCACACAAATTTATTGATGCCTTAACCATTCCCAGCATTGCGATTAGTTTTGGGAGTACCGATAGCGTGGTTCAACTGCCCGCTAGCATGACTCATTCTGGCTTATCTGATGAAGACAGACGCAAAGCAAAAATATCCGATAATTTAGTTAGATTGGCCGTTGGTATTGAGAGCATTGATGACATTTTGCAAGATATAAAACAAGCACTTGTTAAAATTTAACGACATCTAGCTCACTTGATAATTGTTAACCGAAACTCGGCTTAGTTAAGTTATGAGCTTTTAGCCAACACATAGGGTTCACGCC
>JBMYPE010000041.1:0-9540 GCA_049600015.1 Kangiellaceae bacterium | reverse complement strand
TGAAATAATGTTGGAACCTGTCGGAAAAAATACTGCGCCTGCGGTTTTACTTTCTGCTTTGTATTCAATTCAAAGAGATGAAGATCCGCTTCTATTAATATTGCCTGCGGACCACATGATAAATGATGTACAGCAGTTTAAATTGGCGATTGAAAGTTCTGTTGAGTTGGCTAACAATGGTCAACTGGTTACTTTTGGAATTGTTCCAGAATATGCATCCACTCAGTATGGTTACATTCAACGGGATGATTTAAATAGTGGCTCTGATAGATTCGAATCTTCTAATATTCAAGGTTTTGTAGAAAAGCCGAATAAAATAAAGGCACAAAATTATCTTAGAAGTGGAGGTTCCTTTTGGAACAGCGGAATGTTTGCATTTAAAGCTAGTCGAATCATCAGTGAGTATATAAAGTATCAACCCGCGCTTTTTGAAATTTGCAAAACGAGTTTAGCTAATAGCGCCAAAGAAGATGGCTGTATTCAAATTGATGAAGCATCGTTTAATATTTGCCCAGCTTTATCATTTGATAAAGCCATCATGGAGCATATCTGTAAAGACAAACATGCTAAGTCCGCAGATGTAATTCCTATAAAAGTTGGGTGGCGTGATATCGGAACTTGGCGATCTCTAATTGGGGCATATAAAAACGTATTGTTTTCTTGAGATTTGCTTAAGATTAATAATAACTCATTGCGCAAAAAAGATTTCAAAATCGACGAATAAATTATATTCTTTGTCATAAACGGATGAATCGTTTGCGATGACCCCCAAAGTGTAGTTGCCGTATTGAGTGTTAAATAAATATTCAAAACTCACTAGCGTTAATTCGTCAGCTATTTTGCTCACACTATTTCCAAGTAGAGGATCGTTTGCGTGGCGATCTCTATTATTAGTATTTAAATCCATTTGTCTTAACTTAAATTTCCAAGCGTCTCTATTTAAGAGTCTTGAAATTAAAGTTAATGAGAGTGTCTCTGCATCATTGTCATAGGTAGATCCGATGCTTCTTTGATTATATCTATAACCAGTACGATAAATGCTGTGTTCATAAAAACAATCCTGAGAGGTATCACCGTCTGCACCACAATTGGCTTGGGTGTCGGTGTATTCAATATTTAATAGCATACGTTGTTCCAACAAACTGAACTGAGTTTCTAAACCATATAAAAAAGACTTGTCGGAAATTTCTAGAGTTCCAGGGCTTGGACTATCTTCACCAATTGATTGAGCATAAATAGCGTAGGGAGTTCCTCCGATGGTACCTGACCATCTTCCATCAAAACCTGCCAACTGATTTCCCAGTTTGGTTTGCAACTCTTCTCCACAACTTGCTGAGCCATCGACGCACTCTGTTCTACCTAAAAGACCATCGATGAATTGATCTAATGTTTCAGGCTGTCCTTTCCCGCCCCATTGATACGACCAAGACAGGCCTAGCTCCAAATTTTTAAATGGTTTAAAAGTTGCTCTACTATTCCAGAGCTTTGCATCTGCAACGAATCGTTCATGTTCCAAATGAGCTATTTGAGCTGTAAATGTCCAAGGACCAATCCAACTAAGCCAAGGGGTTTCAAAAGCTTGCGAATTATTTCTTCGGATTGCGATTGCTGGAAGCGGTCTTGCATTGGTGGAAAGAATTAAGCTGGTATCAATGCCGGGTCCCCACCATTTTTTTGTGGCTCCAGCATCAAGCACCCAATTCGATAATTTGTAAGCGATGTAACTGCCATCTAAATGAGCTTCATTTTCATCAACCGATATGGCATCTTTATTCTGGTAGTTAATTTTTATCTTTCCAGCAAAATTTTTGCCGGTATATTCCGATGAAAGACTGACTTCTGCTTGAGCAGAGTGGTCGCTGCCAAAAGAAGTGAATCGCCGTTCTTCTTTGCCGAAGTGACCTTTGACTTTATTTTTAAATGATCTTTGTACTGCAAAATTCATTTTTCTTCTAACATGAAGATAGGCATTTAATTGCATTTCAGATAATTTTGATTGGTCCAATTTTTTTAATTCGGGCGCTACACTTGCCCACATGAGTGGATAGGTTGTCACCGGTAAATTAATTGCGCCTGTATCATTTAAAAGTTGTAAATCAGCTCTTAAGGATAAATCAGCAGCTTCCATCCAAGGCGAGGCACTTGTACGGGAACTTGTAGAAATAAACAAGAATAGTGAGATAGCAACAAGATATACTTTTAGTTTCATTTTTTTTCAAACTATATTATTGATTAATGTTTTACAGGACAGAAAGATTCACGATTAATTCAATTTAATTGATTACCACATTAAATCATCGGGTATTTCGTATTTTGCATAAGGATCATCTTCTTGAACTTCAGGCTCTTTATAATCCAATTTAATAATGACATCATCAGAACGTTGTTTAATTTTTTCAGCCACCATTTTTGGAACTAATGCAAAGCTGTCATTAAACCTTGCAATTGCTAATAGTCCATTTGTTATATGACGATGAATTTTCTCTGAAACTTCAATTTTTTTAATTTTATTTTCATCAGAGAAATTAAAAGAAACACTCGGCTTCCCCATTGATTGTTGATTAACTTGAATAAGTTGTTTGATCTGAGCTTGAATGGCAATTGACTCTGCTTCGGCATTTTTTTTCTGATTCAGCTCTCTTGCTTTTTCTGCTTGTTCGGCCATCAGTTTTTCTGCAGCTTTTTTATTTTCGTCAACAGTTTCTATTTTATGCTTTCTATTAATTTTGGCTTGCTTGCGTTTAGAACTTTTCGCTTTGATGACTTTGTCCTTACTGACAAGTCCTGCTTTTAATAGTTGATCTTGAAGTGATGACATCTTTTTCAAATACTTGATTGATATTGCTTCTTATTATATTCGTTTATCTCTAGCCTTGGAACAAAAAAGGGTAACGCTTTTACGTTACCCTTTCTCATTTTATGATGTTAGTCTCATTTACATATTCACTGCATCATTCGGATCAACATAATCGAAACCTAAGTTATCTGCAACGCTATGACAAGTCACTACACCTTTATGTACATTAAGACCGTTCATTAAATGCTGATCTTTTTCTAGTGCGGCTTTGTACCCATTATTGGCAATACTAATAATGTATGGCAGAGTTGCGTTATTGAGAGCGAAGGTAGAAGTTCTTGGAACTGCGCCAGGCATATTAGCGACACAGTAATGAACAACATCATCGACGATGTAAGTTGGATCATCGTGCGTAGTCGCTTTAGAGGTAGCAAAACATCCACCCTGATCAATGGCAACGTCAACCACTGCTGCACCTGGCTTCATTCGCTTAATCATATCTTCTGTGACTAATTTAGGAGCGGCCGCTCCAGGTATTAAAACACCACCAATTACCAAATCAGCTGAAAGAACGTGAGAATCCAAAGCATCTTTACTAGAAAATACGGTTTCTAGCTGTGCGCCAAACTGTGCATCTAGTCGTCTAAGCACATCGATTGAGCGATCTAGAATCACGACATTTGCACCCATTCCAATCGCCATTTGAGCCGCATTGGAACCAACCACACCGCCGCCTATGATGACTACTTTTGCTGGAGATACACCGGGTACACCAGCTAGAAGCATTCCACGCCCAGCTTTTGATTTTTCTAAACACTGTGCACCTGCTTGTATAGACATACGTCCAGCCACCTCAGACATGGGCGCTAATAGAGGCAAGCTCCCATTATTCGCTGTGACCGTTTCGTAAGCGATGCAGATTGATTTGCTGGCAATTAAATCTTTGGTTTGCGGTAAATCCGGTGCTAAGTGTAAGTAAGTGAATAGAATTTGATCTTCTCTCAGCATTGCTCTTTCGTTTGCTAATGGTTCTTTAACTTTTACTATCATTTCAGCTTGTGCAAATACTTCTTCTGCACTGTTTCGAATTTCTGCTCCAGCATCTACGTATGCTTGATCGTCAAAACCAATACCACTTCCGGCGTTAGTTTCCACAATCACTTGATGTCCATGTGAGACTAATTCTCTCGCGCTTGCTGGAATCATTCCTACACGATATTCATGATTTTTTATTTCTTTTGGTACACCAATTAACATATCTCTTTCTCCGTTTAGGCAGGTTTTAAATAATCTAGTTTGTTTTAAACTATCTGTTTTGTAGTCAACAGTTTCAAAAATTAATCTCTACAAGATAATTCGCTAGTTTACAGGTGTTTTATTGGTTATATCGACTGTATTAATCAAATATACGACATATAACACTTTTAACTTGCAGTAAAATAGATAAATATACTACTATAATGGTTGTTTTAGTTAGAGTTCACTATTATTGACCGGATGATTTTTCATGGGCAGCTCGCACACTGGGTTTAATATCGAAATTGATCGAATTGATAAGTCTATTTTGCGTGAGCTTCAATCCAATGGCAGAATTGCCAATGTTGAACTGGCTCGTCGAGTTGGGTTAAGTGCGACCCCATGTTTAGAAAGAGTCAAACGGTTAGAAGCAAAAGGATTTATAGCTGGATATGAGGCTGTTTTATCGCCTCAAAAGCTACAAGCATCTTTGTTAGTGTTTGTAGAAATACGGCTGAATCATACCTCTCCAGATGTTTTTAAGGATTTTAAAAAGGCTGTTATCGAATTACCTCAAGTGTTAGAGTGTCATCTTGTGTCTGGTGATTTTGATTACCTAGTTAAAGCAAGGGTAGCGGATATGGCTGCTTATCGCTTTTTGTTGGGTGAAACACTTTTAACTTTGCCCGGAGTGAGCGCTTCGAGAACCTATGTGGTTATGGAAGAGGTTAAAGAAAGTCGCGTTTTAGAAATTAAATAAATTACCGATTAATCAATTAAATAAGTCATGAAAGAAATATCAAAACAAAATAAATTAGCTGAAAATCCAGTGTCGGATATTCTGATGATTAGAGTGAAAGAGGGAAGCTTCATTTTACTGGTCGCAATCTCCATATTTTTGCTAATTTCACTGATCAGTTTTTCGCCGAATGATCCGGGCTGGACAACGGCCACCACCGCAACCGAAATTGAAAATGCGAGTGGTCGAGCAGGTGCTTGGTTTGCCAGTCGTTTTTTGCATCTTTTTGGTTACTTAGCTTTTGTGTTTCCTTTTATGGTTATTTATTCAGGTTATTTATTATTTAGAGAGCGAAAAAATACGCTGCCGAATAGCTTTATGTTTTGGTCCTTCCGTTTATTTGGGTTAGTTTTTACTTTGCTTTTAGGGGCTGCAATCTCATCTTTACATTTTATAGAACCTGATATGACTGATGCTTATTTATCCGGTGGTATTTTTGGGAAGTTGCTCTCTGATTTATTAGTTTCTTGGTTTAATTCAGTTGGCGCAACTTTACTATTACTCGCTGCATTTTTTGCGTCTATGACTTTATTTACAGGTATTTCATGGTTTCAATTAATGGATTGGATTGGTAAATCAACCCTTAATTTGTTGAGTGCTGTGGGTCAGGCTTATCGAGATTTGCTAGATAGCTATAAAGATAAAAAGGCTCAAAAAGAATTTCAGATTAAACGAGAAGAAACATTCCAACAAAAACGAACAGAAATATCTAAAAGAAAACCAGTAAAAATAGCCAAAGAAGTTAAACGAATTGAACCAAGCTTAAGAGTTGAAAAAGAAAGGCAGAGTAGTTTGTTTGATGATCCGGTAGTTGGAGAATTACCACAAGTAAGATTGTTAGATGAACCGCAAGCCCCTCAACATAGTTTGTCTGATGAAACTTTGGAAGCATTATCCAGATTAGTTGAACTAAAACTTGCCGATTTTGGTGTCAAAGCCGAAGTGGTCGCTGTTCATCCTGGACCGGTGATTACTCGTTTTGAATTGGATTTAGCAGCGGGGATAAAAGTTTCAAAAATTACTGGACTTGCTAAAGATATGGCAAGAGCAATGTCTACAACTAGTGTACGCGTTGTGGAAGTCATTCCAGGTAAACCGTATATCGGTATCGAGCTGCCCAATGAAAATCGTGAAATAGTCCGCTTAAAAGAAGTGATAGCCAGCAAAGCTTTTGATGCTTCTAAATCTAATTTAACCATGGCATTAGGAAAAGATATTTCAGGAGCGCCCACCGTTATCGACCTAATTAAAATGCCACATTTACTAGTCGCAGGAACAACGGGATCAGGTAAATCTGTCGGGTTAAATGCCATGCTGGTCAGCATTTTATATAAGTCATCTCCCGAAGAAGTTCGCATGATAATGATTGACCCCAAAATGTTGGAACTCTCAGTTTATGAAGGAATTCCTCATTTGCTTACTCCAGTCGTAACAGACATGAAAGAGGCAGCTAATTCTTTAAGATGGGCAGTCGCGGAAATGGAACGACGTTACAAGTTGATGTCAGCTTTAGGGGTGAGAAATTTAGCCGGTTTTAACAAGAAAGTGCGTGATGCTATTAAAAGAGGTGAGCCTCTGAAAGATCCAATATGGCAGCCAACCGATGGTTTAGAGGAAGAAGCTCCAGAGTTAATTAGTTTACCTAAAGTTGTTATAGTCATTGATGAACTCGCTGATATGATGATGATTGTCGGTAAAAAAGTGGAAGAGTTAATTGCTCGAATCGCGCAAAAAGCGAGGGCGGCGGGTATTCATCTATTGCTAGCCACTCAAAGGCCGTCGGTTGATGTCATTACTGGTTTGATTAAAGCAAATATACCTTCACGAATTGCTTTTCAAGTCTCTTCTAAAATTGATTCTAGAACCATACTCGATCAAATGGGAGCAGAACAATTATTAGGTCAGGGTGATATGCTATATCTGCCGGGCGGTACTAGCATTCCGATTCGAGTGCACGGCGCATTTGTTGATGATGATGAAGTCCATAGAGTGGTTGCTGATTGGAAAAAACGCGGCGAACCTGTATTTGAAGATTCCATCACATCTGGGGCACCAGAAACTGAAATACCTGGGATGAGTGGACCAGAAGGTGAAAACGCTGAAGATCAAGATGAGCTTTATGACCATGCTGTGCAAATAGTGACCGAAACGAGAAAGGCCTCTATTTCTGGCGTTCAACGACGCCTTAAGATTGGCTATAATCGAGCTGCAAGAATGATTGAAGCGATGGAAGCAGCCGGTGTGGTTTCGGCTATGCAAAGTAACGGTTCAAGAGAAGTGATAGCGCCACCTCCACCGCCATCCTAAAACGGGATTTAAATGAAATTTATGAAAAATTTTACGAAAGTATTTTTTTGCAATCTGTTCGGTTTATTGGTTGCGAGTTCGAATTTATATGCGCTAGAAAACAAGGTTGAATCGACTGAGTTGTCACCGGTGGTGAACGCTCAAATTGATATAAAAGATGCCAAAGAGCTAGCCGCAATTTTGCAGTCAACAAAGACTTACCAAGCTAATTTTAAACAAAGTGTGTTTAGAGATGATGCCACGGAAGCTGACGTGACCTCTGGGCGTTTTTTAATCCATAGACCTAATCATTTTAAATGGCATACCTTGCATTCATATGAACAGTTGATTATTGCGGACGGGGATCATCTTTGGACTTATGATCCTGATCTGGAACAAGTCACCATTCAAAATCAAAATATTGTTTTAACCAATTCGCCGCTTCTTCTCTTAACTAGTGGTGTTGAGGCGTTAGTAAAAGCATATAAGATTAGTAAAATAACAAACTCAGAGCTTAAAGAAGAAAGTGAATTATTGTTTTTACTGGAACCTAAAGAGAATAGTTTATTCGAAACTGTTCATATTCTAATAAAAGATAAAAATATTGTGGAGCTATTTTTAACCGATGCTTTAGGAAGTAGAACCAGTGTCGAATTTTCAGATGTTATTAGAAATGAAAAAATCGATGTCAGCGAGTTTATCTTTGAAACGCCAGAAGGGACGGATATCGTTGATTCTAGAGAAAGTCTTTAATTCATATATGCAGATAACCACAAAGACTTTAGAAAAATGACTGATTTATTTTCTAGTTTCGAATCCACAAATAATTCGTCATCGTCTGTTGCTCCATTAGCTGCAAGGATGCGACCTAAGTTATTGTCTGACTATGCAGGTCAATCGCATTTATTCCAACCGGGTAAACCACTGTTTGAGGCGATATCTCAATCCAAGCCTCACTCAATGCTGTTATGGGGGCCGCCCGGAACAGGCAAAACAACTCTAGCTCGTATCGTTGCTAATCACTGTGATTGTTTTTTTATTTCCCTCTCAGCTGTTTTAGGTAGTGTAAAAGACATTCGCGCAGCCGTTGAACAAGCACAACAAAAAAAGCAACAAGGAATACAGACTTTACTCTTTGTGGATGAAGTGCATCGTTTTAATAAATCTCAACAAGATGCCTTTTTACCTTATGTAGAAGATGGTACGTTTATTTTTATTGGCGCAACAACAGAAAATCCATCATTTGAAGTAAATAATGCGTTGCTTTCCCGTGCTAAAACTTACGTATTAAAATCATTGACGCAAAAAGATCTTGAACAGGTTTTGCATAGAGCTATCAATGATAAGGAGTTTGGTTATGGGAAAATTGATATTTCAATTGATGACACTGCAAAAAGTTTATTAACTCAAGCGGTTGATGGCGATGCAAGGCGCTTATTAAATTTATTAGAAATGGCAGTAGATTTAGCGTCTGCCAATGAATCAGGAAAAGTGGTAATTAGTCAGTCATTGATTAAATCTTTAATCGGTGAAAACTCTAAACGATTTGATCAAGGTGGTGATATTTTCTACGATCAAATTTCTGCCTTACATAAATCGGTACGAGGTTCTAATCCTGATGCAGCGCTCTATTGGTTTTGTTGTATGATCTCATCTGGTTGTGACCCTCTTTATATTGCAAGACGTGTTGTGAGGATGGCTAGTGAAGAGGTTGGAAACGCCGATCCTAGGGCGCTTCAAGTGTCTACTAATGCATGGGATGTGCAACAAAGATTAGGCAGTCCAGAAGGTGAGTTAGCAATTGCTCAGGCGATTGTTTATATTGCTGTGGCTCCTAAAAGCAATGCCGTTTATAAAGCATATAATGCTTGTCTAGTAGATGTAAAATCCGATCCAAGCTATGAGGTTCCGATCCATTTAAGAAATGCACCCACTCAATTAATGAAAGCTTTGGATTTTGGTCAGGCTTATCGTTATGACCATGATGAACCTGATGCTTTTTCTGTAGGGCAAACTTATTTTCCTGAAGATAAAGCTGAGGTAAGATATTATCAACCAGTGGACCGAGGTTTAGAAAAACGAATCAAAGAAAAAATGGCTTATTTAAGTGACAAAATTAGATGAAAATTATTTGCCACCGAGGCAAAGATAGTCACAGAAGACAAAGATAATCACAGAAGGAAAAGAAGCACTCGTACTGAATATATTTCTCTGAGCTCTCTGCGTCTCCTAGGAAATAAGTCCTTTGTATTTAAGAGGTAAACGGTTTGGATTCTATTATCGTTAAATTATTACCCACGCTAAGCGTTGCATTAGGCGGTGCGCTAGGTGCGAGTGCTCGATTTTGGGTGCGAGAGTATTTACCAAGTATTACTGGCTCAGATTTTCCATACTCAACTTTATTCGTTAATGTGTTGGGGTG